>JAKBHH010000153.1 GCA_021836865.1 Acidobacteriota bacterium | reverse complement strand
TCCGCTGGAAGTATCGCTATCCATTGTTCCTGGCCATCACGATCGGAGCGTTCAACCAGCTGGCCGGCATCAACGCGATTCTCTATTACCTGCCCAGCATCTTTGCTTCGGCGGGCTTCAGCCAGATCTCGGGAGATCAGCAGGCCATCGCCATCGGCTTCACAAACCTGATCTTCACCATGGTGGGCATGAGCGTGATTGACAAGCTGGGCCGCAAGACGCTGCTGCTCATCGGCGCAGCGGGCACGGCCAGTTGCCTGGGCGCGGTCTCGTGGCTCTTTGCCACCAACTCGCATCCGGGCGCGCTGGTGTGGCTGTTCGTCACCTATATCGCGTTCTTCGCGCTTTCGCAGGGCGCGGTCATATGGGTCTACATCGGCGAGGTCTTTCCCAATCATGTGCGCTCCAAGGGCCAGGGCGTGGGCAACGCCAGCCACTGGATCATGAACACGCTGATTGCGCTCGAGTTTCCGGTGCTGGTCGTCAGCCTTGGCCGCAGCGCGCCGTTCACGTTCTTCGCCATAATGACCGCGGTGCAGTTCCTGGTGGTGTTGTTCGTCTACCCGGAGACCAAAGGCCAGACCCTCGAAGAGTTGCAGCGCAGGCTGGTGCCGTCCGACTGAGCCTCTTCCAGCGCGCAGCCTGACTCCCCGCTGCACGGAAAGGGTATTTTGCCCCGCAGCGTCTTTGTGGGACACTTGAGGTGCAGGCTGCCGCAACGAGGAGACGGATGCCCGAGTCGACAGTATCCATTACCGAGCAGGTCAGGGAAGTGGTGCAGGCCGCCATGGAAGCGCTGCGCGTGCGTTCCGACGACGACCTCTCGCCATCGGCCGCCGCCAACTCCTTTGAGGCCGATGCTCTGCGCGCGGAGATCATCCGCGTGGGCCGCAAGCTGTGGGAGCGCCAGTACGTCGACGGCAACGGCGGCAACATCAGCGTCCGCCTCGGCTCAAGGTATGTCCTCTGCACGCCCACCATGCTCAGCAAAGGCGACTTGGAGCCGGCCGACATCTGTCTCTCCGACCTCGATGGCAATATCCTGGCCGGGGACCGCCCGCGCACCAGCGAGCTGCTGCTGCATCTGGAGATATACAAGGCGAACCCGCAGGCCCGCTCCGTCGTGCACTGCCATCCGCCCTACGCCACAGCCTTTGCCATCACCGGCTCCGCGCCCCCCGTCGGCCTCAGTTCGGAGTACGAAATCTTCATCGGCCCGGTGGCCGTGGCAGAGTATGAGACGCCGGGCACCAAGGCCTTTGCCGAGTCCATCCTGCCCTTCGTCCACGACCACAACACCATCCTGCTCGCCAACCACGGCATCGTCTGCTGGTCCGATACGCCCACCCATGCCGAGTGGCTGGTCGAGATCCTCGACACCTACTGCAAGACCTATCTCATCGCCCAGCAGGTGGGCAGGCCCGTCCGATTTATCTCCGACGAAAAGATGCGCGAGATCCTCGCCCTCAAACGCAGGCTGGGCTTTCCGGATGCCCGCCTGGCGCACCTGCCCGAGGTGCCTGAGCCCGCGTCAGCCTCCAACGCGGAGCTCGATCGACTGGTCGAACAGGTTGTCGCAAAGCTGGAAGGACGCGAGTAACCGGAACCCCCAACCGGGAGAAAGCGGGATCCGTGTTACACTGGTGTTGCGCTCAGTGATTTGGCCGTGAGCGGCGGTTTGCCTCTTCAAACAGGCAACTCTGCCTGGCACAGATTTCCCCCAAGCCCCTACAGCGTAACCACTTCGGCCTTTTTTCAGGGCCATCCCCGGATTGTGCGGGAGTGTGGTGCCAGCCGGCAGTGTGCCGTCCGGCGTATCCGTCGCGTGGGTCAGCTCCGGGCTGCTGCGTTTCCTGTGAGGAATGCCGGTCAGCCAGTCCCCAAGGGTCTTACGGTTCTCTCTTACGCATAGTTTGTTTTTGAGGCAGGCCTGCGCCTACTTGCGCGCGCCTCCGTGTCCGGTTCCGATTGCAGGCCGCCTGTGTAGATAGGCGGCTCCCGGAGCCCAGGAAGAACCTTATTTTGACAACCCAGTTTTCGCAGTTCACTCTTTCCGCCGCCCTGATGGCGCGGCTCAACGTCAACAAATTTGAAAACCCCACCCCGGTGCAGACCGGTGCAATTCCCCCTGCTCTGGAAGGCCAAGACGTGCTGGCCACCGCGCAGACCGGCACCGGCAAGACCCTCAGCTTCCTCATTCCCATCGTGGAACTGCTGCAAAAAGTGGAAGCACGCGGTCCCGCGGCGCACGCCCTCATCCTGCTGCCCACGCGCGAGCTTGCCATGCAGGTGGAGGCGGCCTTTCGCGCCATCCGCACCAGCTCCGACCAGACCGTAGCCCTGGTGGTGGGCGGCCTGGCAGAGCGGTCGCAGCTCGATGCCATTCGCCGCGGCGCCAAACTGATCGTCGCTACCCCCGGTCGGCTTGAGGATTTCCTCAAGCGGAAGCTCATACGCCTCGACCAGGTCAAGATCCTGGTGCTCGACGAAGTCGACCGGATGCTCGACATGGGCTTCCAGCCAGCCATCGCCCGCATCGCGGTCACCCTTCCCGTCGCCCGCCAGACCCTTTGCTACTCCGCTACGCTAGAAGGCCCAGTGAAAGAGGTCGCGCAAAAGTATCTCCGCAATCCCGCGCGCATTGAAATTGGCTCGGTCCTCAAGCCCGCGACCAACGTCGAATTGCGCACCTTTGAGGTCGAGCCCGACAAAAAGCAGGAGTTGCTTGAGCATCTGCTGGGCGCGGAGACGGGCAGCTTTCTAGTCTTTGTTCGCACCAAGCATGGTGCAGACCGGGTAGCGCGGAGGCTCATCCGCAACGGACACTCGGCCACGCAGATTCATGGGGACCGCTCGCAGGCGCAACGAAACTCTGCCCTGCGCAGCTTCACTGAGGGTCACCACCGCGTGCTGGTCGCCACCGATGTCGCCGCTCGCGGCATTGACGTGGCCAATGTGGCGCACGTCATCAACTTCGACATGCCCAAGGTGGCCGAAGACTTTGTCCACCGGGTAGGCCGTACCGGCCGGGCCTCGGCCAAGGGAATCGCCTCCACCTTTGCAGCACCCGCCGAGCGCGGCGACCTGCGCAAGATCGAGCGCACGCTCTCGATCCAGATGAAGCGCTTCCGGGTCCGCTCCGCAGAGCTGAATTAAAGTAGGGATGCGCGTCGAGAGCCTTCGCCGCCAGGGCGCCGGCGGGACAAAAAAAGACGGCACGAACGGTCTAGCTGTTCGTGCCGGGAGGCCAGTGACGCAAACTACTTCCAGGATTGAGGGGTAAACCTTACCACCTCCATCACTGGAATATCTACACCTTACTATAGATTCCGGATAAAGCAAATACAAAAATTAAGATTTTATCACAATGCGGTACAGGCATCGTAGAGTCGACCATTTGCATGTAACGTAGAAGCTGTCTGGGACGCAGACGTGGAGCTTATTGCGCCGCCCGGATGGACACGCCGAGATGCAAAGTGATTTAGAATCTGTAAGTTCTTCCGACCAGGACAAGAACGACCCCAGGCCGGTGGGTTGGCTCAAGGTGGCGGCCTTAGCCGCGGTCTCTGCCGCTGCGGGGGGGCTGGCGGCGGCATGGTTCTATCGGAAAACGCTTGCGCAAATGCGCGAAGCAGCTGCGAACAGCCCGGCAGGGGAAGAACTGGAGCGGCCGACAACGGACAGCAGCGATGAAGTCTGAGTGCGCACCGGGAAGGCGGAGCCTTCGAGGCCAGTCCCTGAGAAGTGAGTCCTTGAGCAGATGAGAACGGCGGGGCCAGCCATGCGCTGGAGCCGCCGTTGTGGTTTAAATCGCCCGACGGCGAGGATGCCTACTGAACCTCTCCTATATAGACGCCAAAGGGGCCCAGTTGGATGGCGTTGAGCGATGCGGGATCCTGCGCGCCGGGGGTCTTAAGCAAGGTCTTGACCCCGCTGCCGGAACCGGGCACCGTGAGGTTTACGCTTTGCGGATCGGCCGTGAAGTTGACTGAGACGACCACGGTGGGTGCTCCGGCGGTCTGGCGCATCCAGCTGAGAACCTTGGTGTTGTCGGTGTCGAGCATGACGTTTTCGCCGTGCGCAAATGCCGGATTGGTCTTCTTGAGCTGGATCAGAGCCTTGTACCAGGTCAGCAGGGAATCCTGTTCAGATTGTTCCGCCTTCACATTGACCGTGGTGTAGGTGGGCGGCACTGGCAGCCAGGGCGTGGCAGTTGGGGAAGTAAAGCCGGCGTTGGCGGCCGCGTCCCACTGCATCGGAGTGCGCTCGCCGTCGCGACCCTTGAATCTGGGCCAGCCAGTGATTCCAACCGGGTCCTTCACATCCTCTTTGCGCGTGGGCGGAGTGGTCTTCATGCCAATCTCGTCGCCGTAGTAAGAGAGCGAAGCGCCGCGGCTCGCAAAGAGGATGGTGGAGATCACGCGCTCGATGTCAGTGTTGTGGACACCGTCGCCGTAGCGGGCGTCAAGGCGCGGGTTGTCGTGATTGTCGAAGACCAGCAGGGGCGTGTTGCCGTTGAGCTTGGTCTCCGCATCATTGATGCGGCTGCGGAAAGTTGCCACGTCCAGCTTGTTGATGAAGCCAATCTGCGTGTCCATAGGCAACTGGAACTCCGGCTTGTCGGGCGCCCCGTACTGCTTGGCCAACTCGCCGATGTTGGGCAGGTACGTTTCGCCGATGAAGACGCGTGCGCCGGGAAATTTGTCCGAGTCAAACTTGTCGGCTGTGGCGCGCATCTCCTGCATCACATCATGGACCTGAGGCAGGTTGTCCGTACGGTCATCCTTGAGCTCCACTTTGCCGAAGAGCATCACCGGCTTGCCGTTCTTGTCGAGCACAGGGTCTTCATCGCGCATCTGGGGGTCTTCAAACAGTGTGGTGATGGCGTCAAAGCGGAAGCCGCCTACGCCGCGCTGGAGCCAGAAGTTGATAATGTTGCGAAAGGCCTCGTGGACCTTGGGATTATTCCAGTTAAGGTCGGGCTGCTGGATGTAGAACTTGTGGTAGTAATACTGACGCGTCGTGGGATCCCACTGCCAGGCCGAACCGCCAAAGGCGGACTCCCAGTTATTGGGCGGAGCGCCGGGGCTCGTGGCGGTTTCGCCCTTGCCATCGTGCCACATGTACCAATCCCGATAAGGATTGTCCTTCGAGGAGCGGGACTGGATGAACCAGGGATGTTTGTCGGAGGTGTGGTTCATCACCATGTCCATGATGATGCGGATATGGCGCTTGTCGGCTTCTGCGGTGAGGCGATTAAAGTCGGCCAGGGTGCCGTACTGGGGATCGATATTCTCGTAGTCGGAGATGTCGTAGCCGAAATCGACCTGTGGTGAGGGATAGATGGGCGTCAGCCAGATGGCGTCGACGCCGAGTTCTTTCAGATAATCGAGCCGATCGGTGATGCCGTTCAGGTCCCCGATGCCGTCTCCGTTCGAGTCCTGAAAGCTGCGTGGGTACACCTCGTAGATGACGGCATTCCGCCACCAGTTCTGTTCCGATGATGCGGCTTGCGACGCCGCGCTTTGCGCCCGTGCGACCGGCAGAGCAGTTGCCAGTGCCAGAGCGAGAGAGCCACTGATGATTCCTTTGGTCCAGTGCATTGCGTTCTCCTCGTCTTGTATCCGTTGCTCATGAATTTGGCAACGGTGTGACGCATGTCAAACTATCACATTTGGAGTGGATTTTTGCAGGCCGGACGCCGATGGAGTCTGGGTGTACCGGGCCGCCGGCGACAAGCAGGATTGACCTATTGCACCTGGGCCACGAGTGTGCCGAAAGGGGCCAGCACGACACGATCGACAGTAGGTGCGGTGGATTGCGATGGAGAGCTGTAAAGCGTAGACAGTGAGGAGCCGCGCACCCCCATGCCGGCCAGATGGAAGGAGACCTTTCTTGTCTTCGCGCTCATGTTGAGAGCGACGAGGACGGTCGCGTTTCCAGAACGACGGAGGAAGGCGAAGACGTCGGGATCGTTGTTGTCCACCGCGGTCTGTGAGCCATTGCGCAGAGCGGAATTGGTTTTGCGCAGCGCCAGAAGCCGCTTGTACGTGTTGTAGATCGAGTCGGGATTCTTGCTTTCGGTCTCGACGTTGTATGTTGCGGCGCTGGGCGGAATCGGCAGCCAGGGTTTGACGCCCGGTGTCGTAAATCCAGCGTCGGGGCCTGCATCCCACTGCATCGGGGTGCGCTCGCCGTCGCGGCCTTTGTCTTTGGGCCAGCCCCGCTTGCCGATCGGATCGTGCACATCCTCGATGCGCGCCGGATCGGTGGTCCTCATGCCCAGTTCCTCGCCGTAATACATCTGCGGGGTGCCGCGGGTGGTCAGTTCCAGCACGGCCATGAGTTTGGCAATTTGATCGTTGTGGATGCCATCACCGTAGCGGTCCCATTGCCGCCGCTGATCGTGATTGCTGAAGAAGTACTCCGGCTGGCCGTGGGCGCTGTTGTTCTCGATTTCGTTGAACAGCTCACGGAAGCGCGGTGCGGAGAGCTCGTTCACGTCGGCAATCTGAAAGTCCATGGGGAGCTGCACCTCATCCCCATTGCCGTACATCCTGGTGAGCGCCTGGACATTCGGTTCGTCGGCTTCAGTCACAAGCACGGGGTCGCCGGGATAGCGATCGACAACCGCTCGAACCTCTTTCAGTACATCATGCACTTCAGGCAGATCGTCGGTGTATTTATGCTCAATGTTGCGGTCGCCGTAAGCGTTGCGGCCAGGCAGGTAGGGGTCGTCGCGCAGCTTCGGGTCCTCGAAGAGGCGCGAAACCGCGTCAATGCGGAACCCGCCCACGCCGCGCTGCATCCAGAAATCGAGCACGCCATACATCGCCTTGCGGACCTCGGGGTTGTTCC
>JAKBHH010000056.1 GCA_021836865.1 Acidobacteriota bacterium | reverse complement strand
GGCCGCGTGCCAGACTGCCGTGTCGTGATCCTGGCAGCTGCGCAGCGCGTAGAGAAGTTCCTGCCGGTGGGCGCCACGCGGCCCCTGGGCCTGTTCTGTCCCATCGGCGTTCACCAGGTCCACTGCAGGAAAGCACGCGTGAAAATCCTTCACAAACTCCACCACTTCCAGATCGGGTAGCCATGCGTCCACGATGAGGGCTTCAGGGAGCGGTCCCTCGGCCTCGGGCCAGGCCTCGGCTCCGCTGGCAGCGGTCCGGACCTGCCAGCGGAGCCCGGTGAGAACACCGCTCAGCCGTTCGCGGAAGCTGGCATCGGCGCTGGCGACAACGGCGGTACGGGCACGGGTGGTCCGCGGGCGCACCATCGGCGCCGTGGGATTGGGAAGAACAGGAACGGGCAAGCCTAGCATCGGGTCACTCCTTTGAGCAGGTTGGGCCTTTGGGAGGCGGTTACACTTCCATTGCGCGGAGGATACCCGCGGCTCCGGCTTCGGCCAGCACCGGCTCGATCCGGACTACGCCGGAGTCGACCAGGTTGGGTCGGCCCGGCGCGTCGTTGACGCCGGGAACCATATAACCGTGTCCGCGCACGGTGCGGATCAGCGAACCCGGCGGCGGATCCTTGAGCTTGCGGCGCAGGTAGTTCACATAGACATCGACGATGTTGGTCGTCTGGGCCGGCTCCATGTGCCAGACTGTGTCGAGCAGCTCCACGCGCGAGACGCAATGGCCGCGATGGAGCATCAGCATTTCCAGCAGTGCAAACTCCTTGTTGGTCAGCTCAACCGGACAGCCCGCCCGCTGTGCCGTGTGGTCCAGCCGGTTTAACTCCAGATCGCCTGTCCGCAAAACCAGCCGCGCCTCCCGCCTGCGCCGTAAAAGCGCCCTGCAGCGGGCGCGCAGCTCATACAGGCTGAAGGGCTTTATCATCAGGTCATCGGCGCCGCCATCGAGACAACGAACGCGGGTATCCACCTCCTGTCGGGCGGTCAGCACCAGCACCGGCACCTCCGGATCCAGAGCGCGCAGCGCGAGCAGCACCTGTTCACCGTCCATGATGGGCATGTTCAGATCGAGGATTGTCAGGTCGGGAACATCTTCGCGAAAAGCATCGAGGGCCGCAGCCCCGTCCACGGCCACTCGCACCCGATGCCCGTCCGCCTCCAGCCCGCGTCTTAAGAAAGTACCAAGCGCCCGATCATCCTCTGCAATTAACAACCTCATAGGAACCTTCCTCGACGGCAGTTTCTGCACCGCTTCTAACCCTGGCTGTCATGCCTGAAGCCCGGCTTAACGGGTACTAACCATCGGCACCACTCCACCATGCGACGGGCATGAAGGGAACTCAAGGCGGTAAAGAAGAAAGATGAAGGGACGATTCCGAGAGTGGAATCTGAACCGGGGGGAGTTTCAAAATGGGTCAACCCGGTGCTTGGCGCTCGGAGGCCGCAAATACACCCGGCAAGGCGAAACCCTTGGATACGGCCCGCAACGGAATGCAGGTGGACCTGTTCTGAGGTCTGTTGACTCGGCAGCTTCCGGGTCAGAACAAAATGCGAAAGAATGCTCTTGCGATTCGCTTTTTATTCGCTATAATGCGCCCATGGCTGTCACACGAAGGCAAAAAGAGGTTCTCGACTTTCTGGAGGCTTTTGTCAACCGCAACGGTTACTCCCCTTCGTTTGAGGAGATTGCCCGCGGCATGGGGCTCAAAAGCCTGGCCACCGTCCACAAGCACATTACCAACCTTGAGAAAAAGGGCCTGCTGGACCGGGTGCATAACCGGAGCCGCTCCATCGACGTGCTGCCTCCGGGCTCCCGTACTCGATCGAGTGAAAGGCTGCCTCTGGTGGGCCGCATCGCCGCCGGGCTGCCGGTGGAGGCCTCGGAGACGGCCGAAACCATCTCGCTGCACGACGTGGTAGGCAGCCGCGATGTTTTTGCCCTGGAGGTGCGCGGCGATTCGATGCGCGACGAGCACATTATCAACGGAGACTATGTGCTGGTGGAGCGAACCCGTACCGCGCGGCAGGGAGAGATTGTGGTGGCGCTGGTGCGCGGTGCTGAAACCACCCTCAAGCGCTTTTACTCCGAGGGGCAGATGGTGCGCCTGCAGCCTGCGAACATGGAGATGGAGCCCATCTATGTGCCGGCCGGGCAAGTCGCCATACAGGGGCGCGTGCTGGGAGTGCTGCGCAAGTACCGCTGAGGATGAACGATGGACAAGCCGGAGGCCCGGTACGAGGCCGGGCCTCTGTTCATCTTTGTGATCGTGTCCTGCGAACCGATGGCGCGCTACGCCAGGAGGCGCTGCACCTTCTCTTCGATCACACTCTGCGGGACGTAGCCCACAACCTGATCCGCAACCATGCCGCCTTTGAAGAATAAGAGCGTAGGAATGCCGCGGATTCCGTAGCGTGTCGGCGTGGCCCCGTTTTCATCCACGTTGACCTTGGCCACCTTCAGTTTGCCGGCGTAGGTTGCGGCCACACCTTCCACAATCGGCCCGATTGCCTTGCATGGACCGCACCAGACGGCCCAGAAATCCACCAGGACAGGCTGCTCACTGCGCAGCACCTCCTGCTCAAATGTTGCATCGCTTACTTCAAGAACTCCCAATCCAGCCATGTTCCTCCCTTGTTGTGTGCCCTCACCCTTGCGGTGCACCTCGCTCCAGTGTAATAGGCAAGCCCTTTGATAGGATGCGGCAGGGCGTCTAAAGTCGCAATCCGGAGCGTTGCACCCCTGGGCGCAAGAATGAAGAATCCACCCCCAACGATGCGAATCTGTCTCGGTGCCAGCTGCGATTCAAGCGCCCGCAAAATTCAAAGCGCCCGGATCCATAGATGGACCACGGGCGCTAGAGCAGCCCTCCCCCAGAACTGCCCACGGAGCGACTTTAGGAGTTATCGCCTGCAAATGCAAGAAAACTTCGGTACTCGTATCGGTAGTCACGAAAGGGGGATGGAAGCTGCTGATGCGGAAGAATCGCTTTGAGGAGCGAGGACAGCCAGTCGGCAGGCTGGCCATGAGACGGGCTGCCGGCAGGAGTGTCTCATCGGCTCATCTTTGCGATGGGCCGAGCGGCAGGCGTGCTGCGGCAGCGGCCTGGAAGCGGCAGTGTCTGACCTCCGGCGTCGGGTGCGACTGCAGCGCGTCGTGAATCGCCGCGGTTGCACGGCCGAGACTCGGCTCGTTCTCGACGATCACGAGCACGGCTGGCCCGGCGCCGCTGAGCGCAACTCCGAGAATGCCGTCGCTGCCAGCTAGTGAAAGCAGCGGCGGCAGCAGCGGGCACATGGGCGCACGATACGGCTGGTGGAATCGATCGCGCATGGCGATGCGCAGCAACTCTCCCCTGCCCTGGGCAAAGGCCAGGCCGAGCAATGAGGCGGCCTGCACATTGGCCACGGCGTCGGCGCGTGAGTACGCTTCCGGCAACACGGCCCGCGCCTTGCTCGTGGCAAGGGGATCGGCCGGCAACACCAGAATGGGACGCCATGCGGCTGGAGGCACAACGCGCGCATAATGCACTGCGCGGCCTTCTGCTGCGGCGGTGATGAAGCCGCCCAGCCAGCAGGAGGCGGCGTTGTCCGGGTGGCCCTCCAGCGCGCAGGCTTCTTCCAGAATCTGTTCCGAGGTCCATCCAAGCTCGCCAAAATGCACGGCAAGCGCAATGGCGGCCAACCGGCCCGCGGCCGACGAACCGCATCCCATGCCGAGCGGAATCTCGTTCGACATGCGGATTGCCAGCGGCAAAACGGGCTTTCCATTCTCGCGCAACAGACGCTCGTAGATGCCTAGAATCAGATTGTCTTCGAGCCGCGCACAGCGGTCTGCATCACGCCCCGACGCCTCAATGGAAAACTGCGCCGCGGGGCTGGCCTCGACATCGAGAAAAAAGTCGAGCGCCACGGCGGCAGCGTCAAAGCCGGGGCCTAGATTGGCTGAGGTGGCAGGCAGCCTGAGGCGTAACGGATCGCTCATCCGGCGCTGCCCTCAAGCGCAGCCAGAACGGCTGCCGGCGTTGCATCGACCACCACGGCATTGCGCCGCAACTGGTCAAGCTCTGCCTCATATCCGGCCTTCTCCCTGTCGGTCAGGAGGGTACCGCGATGAAAATCGATGGTGTAGTCGGCGTCTTTCAGTGTGTGGCCTGTGAGCACCAGCACCACGCTTTCGCTGCCGGCAATTTTGTTTTCAGCGCGCAGCTTTTTGAGTCCGGCAAGCGTTACGGCAGAGGCCGGCTCGCAGCCCAGTCCTTCTGCGCCGAGCTCGGCTTTGGCGATGGCGATCTCGGTCTCGGTCACGTCAAGGCACCAGCCGGCAGTTTCTTGAATGGTTTTGGCGGCTTTGCGCCAGGATGCAGGGTTGCCGATGCGGATGGCCGTCGCGCGCGTATGCGCCTCGACGGGCTCCATCGCTTTGCCTTGATTCAGGCGGAAGCTGCGCGCGAGGGGATTGGCGCCCTCGGCCTGGATGACGGAGATGCGCGGCATGCGCGCCACAAGGCCCAGTTCATGCAGCTCGCGGAAGCCCTTTCCCAACGCGGAACTGTTGGCCAGGTTGCCGCCGGGGACGATGAGGTGGTCGGGCACCATCCAATCGAACGCCTCGGCAATTTCGAGCGCGGGCGTCTTCTGCCCTTCCAGCCGATAGGGATTGACGGAGTTGAGCAGGTAGATCGGGGCACGCTGCACAATCTCTGTCAGCACGCTCACGCACCCATCGAAGTCGGTCTTCAACTGGCAGGTCACGGCACCGTAGTCCATGGCCTGCGAGAGCTTGCCCCAGGCAATCTTCCCCTCAGGAATGAGCACCAGGCTGCGCAGTCCGGCACGCGCCGCATAGGCCGCCATTGCTGCCGACGTATTTCCCGTAGATGCGCAGGCTACCCACTCGAAGCCCCGCTCACGCGCCACACTCAAGGCAGCCGTCATCCCGGTATCTTTGAACGAGCCTGTCGGGTTCATGCCCTGATGCTTGGCAAAAAGCTGATCCATGCCAAGCGCCTTCGCCGTGCGCAGCAGCGGATAGAGCGGCGTATTGCCCTCGCGCAGCGTCACGGCATTGCCAAAGCTGTCGAGGATGGGCAGCAGCTCACGGAAGCGCCAGACGCCGGACTGATCGAGCACCTCAGACGAGCTGCGCCGTTCGCGCCACAGCCACTTCAGTGCCCCCGCGTTGGGCCGGTCATGGCCCTTCCGCTGATTCCAGCCGGCGTACTCCACTTCAAACAGGTCGCCGCAATGGACGCAGCGAAAGTCAGGCCGCGCGTCGGAGCCCGCAATGCGATCGCCGCAGCCGAAACACCGTAACTGATGCAGATTGTCGTTCATGCCTGCAGTTAGGGTATCAGCCTGCGATGGCTTTTTGCGGGTCTGTTCCTTGTTCGTATCTTCAACGGGTTTGCCGGTCAGGGCTCGCGTCTATCGTGAGCTGTGAATCCCAGCAGTACCGGCTCCCTTTCGAGCTCAATGCCGAAGCGCTCCTCTACCGTTCTGGCGATTGTGCCCGCGAGCGCAAGAATCTCCGCAGCGGTCGCGCCGCGTCCATCCTGTCCGCGATTGACCAGCGCCAGCGTGTGCCGCGATGAGATGCCTGCCGCGCCGAGACGATACCCCTTCGCAAAACCGGCCTGCTCAATGAGCCACGCCGCCGGGATTTTCAACGAGCCTGCCTCCTCAGGACCGGATCCGGCCGGAAAGCGCGGCGGATCCTTTCCTGCGATTGCGGCAATCTCTGCCACCCGTTCTGCGGAAACAATCGGATTCTTGAAGAAACTGCCCGCGCTGCGGCAGTCCGGATCGCCTTCGACAAGCAACATGCCTTTGCCCTGCCGTATGCGCCGCACTTCCGCTGCAACTTCGGCCAGCGTTGCCCTTGAACCTGCCGGAAAAGCTCGCTGCAGATCGGCATACCGCAACGTCGGAGCACCGCCCGGCGTGAGGCGGAAATCCACGCGGGCCACGATGTAGCGCCCCCGGTCAACCGAATTGAATCGGCTGCGGCGATACGCAAATCCGCACGCGGTTGCGGCGAACTCAACAAAGTCGCGGCCCATGATGTCAAAGGCCCGCACCCGCGCAATCGACGAGGCAACTTCTTCTCCATACGCGCCGACGTTCTGCACCGGCGTACCGCCCACGGTGCCCGGAATCCCGGCCAGGCATTCGATCCCCGCGCACTCCTCCTCCACTGTGCGCTGGACAAAGCTGTCCCAGTCCTCGCCCGCCGCGGCCTCGTAGACGCTGTGGCCCGCATCTTCTGCCACTGTGATACCAAGCAGACCTATATGCAGCACCAGCCCGTTAAATCCCGCATCGGAAACAAGCAGGTTGCTGCCGCCACCCAGCACGAAGAGTGCGACCTTTCGATCTGCCGCCCAGGCGACCGCTTCAGCGATCTCGTCTTCACTCTCAGCGCGCACATACCAGCGCGCAGGCCCGCCTATGCTGAAGGTTGTGAATCGAGCAAGCGGCTTGTTTTCTTCAAGCAACACAGCAACAAGGCTACACCAGCGGGATTTAACGATAGAATAGGGACAGGCAACTTTCCCTGCCGGAGGCGACAATGTATCCAGAACTGATGGTCATTCCCATGCGCGAGGAACTGACGCGCGCTGGAATTGCGGAAGCTCGTACTGCCGAGGACGTTGATGCTACGTTGGCGAAGCCGGGCACAACGATGGTCGTGGTGAATTCAATCTGCGGTTGCGCGGCGGGCAAGATGCGCCCCGGCGTGCGGCTGGCGCTGACCAATGCCGCCAATCAGCCCGACCATAAGATCACAGTCTTTGCCGGTCAGGATCGCGAGGCCACGGAGCGCGCGCGCAGCTACTTTGAAGGCAACCCGCCAACCTCTCCTGCCATTGCCATCCTGCGCGACGGCAAGCTTGTTTACCTGATGCAGCGCTTCGTGATTGAGCAGGCAACAGCGCAGCAGATTGCGGGCGAGTTGATTCGCGCCTTCGACGAGTTCTGCGCCAGGGCGACGGCGTAAGTCTGCCGGCAGGGCAAGTTCCAGATAACCAGAATGGCCTCCCATACGGGAGGCCATTCTTATTTACGGCAGACGGCTCCTGCGTTCAGTCCGCTTCCCCGGCCACTGGCAGCGCCTGCACTTTGCTGTGCTTGATGGAGTAAGTGAAATAAATCACGAGGCCGATCAGCAGCCAGCCAATCATCACCGCCCAGGTAATCATGGCAAGCCGCGTCATCAGGTAGAGCGCAGTGACCATGCCAAGGATCGGGACCAGGGGAACCAGCGGCGTCTTGAAGGGGCGCGCCATGTCAGGGTGACGCACGCGCAGCACCCACACGCCCGCGCAGACAATGGTGAACGCAAGCAAGGTGCCGATGTTGACGAGTTGCGAGAGATTATCGATGGGCAGAAATGCAGGCATGATGGCTGCAAATGCGCCGAAAACGATGGTGGTAATCCACGGCGTGCGGAAGCGGGGATGAATGGCTGAAGCCCATTTGGGCAGCAGCCCATCGCGCGACATCGAGTAAAAAACGCGCGACTGGCCCAGCAGCATCACAAGCATCACAGTCGCCAGCCCGAAGACTGCGCCAATCTTGACCAGCATTGAGCCCCAACTGACGCCCGTTGCATCAATGGCCAGCGCGACCGGCGCCGCTACGTTCAGCGTCTTGTAGCTGACCAGGCCGGTGAGCACGAGCGACACAAGGATGTAGAGAACGGTGCAGACAACGAGTGAGCCCATGATTCCTATCGGCATGTCGCGCTGCGGATTCTTGGCCTCCTGGGCGGCGGTTGAAACCGCGTCAAAGCCGATGTAGGCAAAGAAGATGGAGGCGGCGGCTGTGGGAATGCCTCCCCAGCCGAAGTTGCCGTGACCGTCTGACGGCGGAATGAAAGGATGCCAGTTGGTCTGCGCCACGGCTGGGTGACGAAGGAGAAAGTAGCCGCCTACGACGAGGAAGACGCCCACAATGCCAAGCTTGACGATGACGATCGCTGAGTTGAAATTTGCCGACTCCTTGATGCCGATGACCAAGATGGTGGTGATCACCATGACGATCAGCACGGCGATCAAGTTGAAGGAGCCGGTTGCGTGAGGCAGGCCAACGCCACTCACTCCCGGCGGTAGAGACATGAGCGGCAGCCATTGCTGCTGATAAAAAACCAGCGTGGTGCCGGTGGTGGCGGTGAGCTGCGGAGGAATGTAAATGTGCAACTGCTGCAGCAGGCTGTTGAAGTAGCCTGCCCAGCCGGAGGCGACCGTGGCCGCGCCAAACGCGTATTCCAGGCAGAGATCCCACCCGATGATCCAGGCCACGAGCTCACCCAGAGTCGCGTAGCCGTAGGTGTAGGCCGAGCCGGCAATGGGAATGATGGACGCGAACTCCGCATAGCAGAGGCCTGCGAAGGCGCAGGTGAAACCGGCGAGCACAAAGCTCAAAGCTACGGAGGGTCCGGCGTGGAGAGCCGCGGCCTGGCCGGTCAGCACAAAGATTCCCGCGCCAATCACGGCTCCGATGCCGAGCGTAATCAGGTTCAAGGCGCCAAGGGAGCGCTTCAGCGTGTGCTCGCCCTGCTCTCCCGCCTCCATGGACAACATCGACATTGGTTTAATGCGGAGCAGCTTTGACATGAATGCGGGAAATCCTCCTCAAATGTTGAGTTAGGAAACTGACTGCAGTCGACTTGCGGAACGCCGTGACCAGAAGAGATACACGGGAATGCCTAGCAGAACCAGCACCAGGCCGGGCCACGTGTACTGTGGCTTGTATCGCAATAATACGATACAAATCCAGGTGGCCATCGCGATATACAGACCGGGGAGCAGCGGATAGCCGAGAGCTTTGTAGGGCCGCGGCGTGTCAGGCTGCTTTACGCGCAGCACGAACAGGCCCGCGATGGTGAGGATGTAGAACACCAGCACGGCAAAGATGATGTAGTCCAGCAACTGGCTGTAAGAGCCGGAGACGCAAAGCAGCGTGGCCCACGCCGCCTGCACCAGCAAGCCGGCGACGGGCGTCTTGTAGCGCGGATGTAGCTTGCCGACGGACTTGAAGAAGAGCCCATCCTTACTCATAGCGTAGTAAACGCGCGCGCCTGCGAGCGACATGCCATTTGCGCAGCCGAAGGTGGAGACGAGGATGGCCGCAGCCATGAGGTACGCACCCGCGGAGTGAAAGACGACTTCGAGCGCAGCGGTAGCCACGCGATCCTCCGACGCGTGCTGCAGACCCCGCGCCAGCGCCGTGATGCCATTGGGGTCGCCCTGCATGGGCAGCACCAGCAGATAGCCGAGCGATACGAAGAAGTAGATGGTGAGCACGAATCCGACGCCAAGGATGAGCGAAAGCGGAATATTGCGGCGCGGATTCTTGACTTCGCCTGCCGTAAAAGTGATGTTGTTCCACGCGTCGGAAGAGAAGAGGGAGCCGACCTGCACGACGGCGATGATGACGAACAGATGGACCAGCACGATGGGACCGCCGATGCCGACCTGCACAGGATGCAGCGTGCGCCAGCCCGCGTTGTGCCAGAAGGCGTCAAGGCCGGGGCCGAAGTTGGCATTCCATGCAGTTGCGTTGCGGCCCATGGTGCAGGTAACCAGCACCAGCGCAGCAAGTGAGAGCGCCTTCGCCGAGGTGAAGATATTCTGGATCAGCGCACCGAGGCTGACGCCGAAGATGTTGACGACAGCCAGAACAATGACGACGGCAATGCCTGCGAGGTTGGCGGTGTTGACGCCGATCTCCATGTTGCCGAGGACCATGGGGCCGATACGAATTGCCGGGACGTGAGCGATGTGCCAGAGCCAGTGTGTAGTGGAGACGCTGGGAAAAAAGACGCCGAGAAACTTGCCGAAGGCGACACAGACGGCGGCGATTGTACCGGTCTGGATGACGAGAAAGAGGGTCCAGCCGTAGAGGAAGCCCCAGAGCGGCCCAAGCGACTCGCGCAGATACACATACTGGCCGCCGGCTTTCGGCATCATTGCGGCCAGTTCGCCGTAGCTCAACGCGCCGATCATGGTCATGACGCCGGTGACGATCCACGCGATTAGATAGAGTGCGGGCGAGTCAGTGCCGCGCGCAATGTCGGCATCGACGAGAAAAATGCCGGAGCCGATCATGGAGCCGGCGACGATGGCGGTGGAGCTGAAGAGCCCGAGACTCTGCACCATGCCGCCGGAGTCGGTGGGGTCCTGTGTTGGGGTGGGAAACGGCGTGATCTTTGCGCTTGTCACTCAGGTTGTTTGTACTCGATACGCAATAAGGTTGTCGTGTGTTTTTTCGGGATCGCTTCGCCGAGTCAACTGAGGCGCGAGAGCCAGCGATGGACTTCGGCTGCCGGGCTTGCTGCGCGGAAGATGGCGGCGGAGACGGCGACCATGCTGGCTCCGGCGGCGAGGACGGCGGGCGCGGTTTCGAGGGTGATGCCTGCGGCGGCGCTGAGGATGACGCCGGAGCCGGCTTCGGCGCGAAGCTTGCGGACGCCTTCGACGCCGATGGGCGGCTCGGTGGTGTGCTTGGTGGTGGTGGTGAAGACGGGACCGACCGCGAGGTAGTCGGCGGGCGCAGCCAGGATACCGGGAAGGAGCGCGTCGCTGCCGCCGAATGTGCCGAGGATGCGATCCTTGCCAATAAGCACACGAGCCTCCGCGGGAGTGAAGTCGCCTGCGTCGACATGGACGCCATCGAAGCCCGTAATGGCAACAAGGTCAGCTCGATCATCGAGGATGAGGCGGACCTGCCCGCCGGGCATCGCGGCGCGGAGGGCGGAACAGTCGGCCAGGATCTCGGCATCGGAGCCGGTCTTGTTGCGATATTCGAGGAGGGTTACGCCGGCGTCGATGAGGGATACACCGAGGCCGGTGAGATATGCGGCGCGGCCGGTCGGGGGCAGGATGGCGGAGTCAAGAATCGGATAGAGCTTTGGAAAGATGAAGGCCATGCATCAAGGGTAGATGCATGGCCCGGTGGTTGTCAGGCTGCGAGGCGCACTCGATGGTGCGAGCGGGACTGCGGTGCGCTCCTTCCCTGCTCCGATTACATTTCGTCGGCGGAGGGGCCGTACATGCCTGGGACCTTCGCGCCAAGCAGACGCAGGTAAACGCTGAGCTGGGCGCGGTGGTGGACCATGTGGTTGAGCACGTAGTCGCGAAAGACCTGGTGACGCGGCGAATCAATGAAGGTCTGCCCGCCAAAGATGAACTTCCAGGGCTGGTCCCACTTTGCGGGCGTCGTCGCTGCAACCTCGGCGCGGACGGAAGGCAGGCCTTTGTCGAATTTCTCGAGGACGGCGGCTTTGCTGGCGGGAACATAGGGATCCCATTTGTGATCGGCGGCGAACTCGAGCTTGTCCTGGGTGAGGGTGTGCATCGCCCAGTCGCCGGTCATATCGGTAAGGTGGCCGGCGAGGCGGCCGAGAGGCATGGATTTCGCATGAGGCTTGTAGCTCAAGTCGGCATCAGCGGGGATGGCATCGAGCATTTTACGTGTGAGCGCGGTTTCGCGTTCGTACTCGGCGAGAAGTTCTTTTTGAAAGTCCATTCAGGCAACCTCCAAGTTGCGAATGCCAGCATACCTTATTTCTCGCGAAAAGGCGAATAAAAGGGGAATACATTCGCTCAGAAAAGTGCACGCTTTCTGTGGAAAAAGCAAAAAGCTGTGCCGGAGACGCGCCGTCTATCTCATCGGACCTCCGCCCGGTTCATCCCCCCAAATACGCCTGCACCCCCTCCGAGATCTTTCGTTCCCGCAGAAAGCTTGCAGATAGGACTGCGAGCCGTTGCGCTGTATCTTCGCTTTTTGCTCGGGGCGGCCCTCCTCCTCACGGATCCCGAATCGCTCAACAAGCTCTTTCTGAGGCGCTTACGGGCACCCGGAAAGAAGAATATTTGTTGCAACTAATAACCTCGCCGCCGCGTCTTAATATTTAGACGTCACCCTAGTCCGGTGCAGGCGTATTCTCCCGCGCCGCGCCGCTCTGGCACGGGCCTTCAGGCCGGTGCTGGGCACCCCTAACGGCCGCTACGGCCTGCATGTCGAAAGGATATTTGATTGATGAAGCGTTTGGCAGTTCTCTCTGGCATTCTGGCGCTCGCGGCTCCCCTCGCCGTGGCGCAAACCTCCACATGGGTTCCTGACAAGGCCCACAGCGACGTCAACTTCGCCATCCTCCACATGAGCCTCTCCAAGGTTCGCGGCAGCTTCGGCAACATCGGCGGCACCATCGTCATCAACGACTCCGACGTGACCAAGTCCACTGTCAACGTCACCATCGACGTCACCACCGTTGACACCGGCGTCAGCTCGCGCGATGCGGACTTGAAGAGCCCCGGCATGTTCGACGCGGCCAAATACCCAGCGGCCACCTTCGTCAGCACCAGCGTCGCCACGGCCGCAGGCGGCCTCACGGTCAATGGAAACCTCACGCTCCACGGCATCACCCAGCCCGTTACCCTCCACGTGGAAGGTCCCACCGGCCCGGTTCCCGGCATGGATCACAAGCCGCATGAAGGCTTCTCCGCCACCACCACCATTAGCCGCAAGGCCTTCGACATCGGCTCTAAATATCCTGCCGCCATCGTCGGCGACGACGTGCAGCTCAACATCGACCTTGACATCGTCAAGCAGTAGACTCAACCGCGGGGTGAGTGGAACACTCTCTCATCCCGCATTCATTCCCGGAAGCAGGGCGCCTTACATGGCTGGACTCAAGCACGAAATTGCTCAGGAGCGGCCCTTCTCCACTCCTCAGGAAGAGACCCTGCTCAACATCCTCCGCACCGCCGACTGCCTCCAGCGCGCCTTCAATCGCCGCGTCCGCGAGTGGAACATTACCGGCACGCAGTACAACGTGCTCCGCATCCTGCGCGGCGCGCATCCCGGCGGCCTCACCTGCTCCGCCATCGGCGATCGCATGATCACCGCCGTCCCGGACATCACGCGCCTGCTCGCTCGCCTCAAGGCCCTCAAGCTCGTCCGCCAGCAACGCGACCCGCACGACCGTCGCGTCGTCTGGACCCGCATCACCGACACCGGCCTCGACCTGCTCCACCAGATGGACCCCCTGATTGAGGTCGTGCCCCCCGAGCTGCTCGGCCACCTCACCACGGATGAGCTGGCGCAGCTCACGCTCCTGCTTGAACGCGCACGCACCGCTTGCCAGGACAGCAGCCAGCCTATCTCGTGCGAATCGCGGCAAGCCGGGATTAAATGCGACGGCGCCTGAGCGCACACGTTTGACCGGCGCTTCCGCTGCTGTGTCAATCCTTGTTTTGCGTGGAATACAGCGGCCTTACCTTGCGGCAATCTTCCGAACTACCATCTCTTCTGTCTCTTCCGATTCGATGATCTTGTGGTGCAGGCAGTAGAGAGCCAGTTCAAGCCGGTCAGAGACGCCGAGCTTGTCGTAGATTTTGCGCAGATAGTTCTTGATCACCTGCTCGGTTGTCCCCAGCTGGAAGGCAATTTCCTTGTTCCGCTTGCCCTGCGTGATGCACGTAATGATCGCGGTCTCCTTGGGAGAAAGCCGAGGCTGCGTACGCGGATTCACCAGCGACTCTGCCTGCGAACGATAGGCCTCAATCACCCAGTTCACTGACTGGTTGTCAATCCACGTCTCGCCCGCAGCAATCCGGCGCACGCACCGCACCAGCAGGTCAGGCGAGATCGATCGCGATATGATGCCTCTCACGCCCCGCCGGTACAACTCCACCGTCTGGCTCTCGTCGGTCGCAATCGCCTGAACAATCAACTTCACGTTTGGCACCAGTTGCACGAGCTCGGGAATCGCATTCGAGGTTCCGCTCAGAAGGCCGCCCTCTAGCAACACGATGTCCGTCGGATAACGCAACACCGCATTGCGCAGATTTTCAAGCGAGTCTGCCTGCGCCACAACTCTAAGATCGTCTTCGAGAGCGAATATCTTGCGGATGCCTACCCGATAAATGGCCTGTGAATCCGCAAGAATAATGCGGATCGCGCCCGGTCGCTCGGGTACGTCCTGCAATTCGCCATTCGCCGGTTCGTCCTGGAATTCCATATTTTGGCCGTTGTCAGCCATGAGCCATTTCTATTGTTCTACAAACTGATACTCATCTATCGTAGCAGCGGCGTGATACTGCCCCTCACTCGAAGAGCAGCGTACCACACGTCCACTGCAGCGAACCATCACATCATGCGATGCCCCAAGCGCTCCCCCCGGCATCCGGAGCGAAAACCGTATGCCCTGGCCAACTGACAGCGAGTCGCTCAGGTCAAACAAGACGCCACTCGCGGATACATTGCGCGTCTGCGCCATCTGCTCCCCGGCTTGCGTACTCAGCACCACCGGAAGCGCAAGCGGGAACCGCACCGCACACCGGATGTTCTGTCGCGGCTCAACGGGTATGGCCGGTGGGCCCGGATTGGTGATTTGAGGATGCGATTGCTTGTTCATAAGGTGCTACCAGTGTCCCGCGAATCATTTCAAATTACTCTACCTAATTTCCTGCAAACGATATACGGCACCAAAGTTTATACCGGTATTCGTTTGGTAAACGCATGCCGAATCTGCGCTCTGCCCCGCCCCGTGGCGCTCCGTCGCTACCCAGTCGCCGTCTCCAGCGGATAAAACGCGGCAGAAGCGCCCACCCACGCCTGGTCCCGGTTGTGGTCCACGCCCATCATCTTGCCTCGCCCCAGCCGCACCAGTGACAGCGCAGGCGTCAGTTGCCCGCCGTCCGGCCACAAATAAAGAATCCGGAACTCAGGCTGCGTCCACCCGTGCGGCGTTTCCACTGTCGGCGTAAAGTGCATTCTCTGCTGCAGCAGATAGTTGCTCCGATCCGGCCTGGGGATGGAGTCGAGCAGGCCCCGCGTTGGCGCAAACACGATTCCCTTGCCCGCAAAGGAGAACAACGGCTTCAGCAACAGCTCATCGAAGACCGTCTCTGCCCCGCAATCGGCCGGCACGGGCACACCCGTCGCCGCAAGCGCCGCACGGCCCGACCCCTCCAGAAAGTCGTCCAAAAGCACCGCTGGCGGCACTTCAGACCATCGTCCCGGCGCTCTCGAAAGCCACGGAACTGAAAACTTGCTGATCAGGAAATACCAGTTCGGATGTCCTGCCCACTCCACGTCCCAGCGCCGCGTCCAGTCAATTGGCAGTCGGATCTGCCTGGCGATCAACTCATCGGCAATGGCCCGGTTGTATATGCGACGAATCGGCACCTGCCTGCCCGCGCCATCGCGATAATGCAGTTTGTCGCCCACCGCCTCAATGCTGGCGATGTCCACCAGCGCAATCCCCAACCGGCGCGTCGTGATCAGAAAATCCGGCAGCGTCTTCTGGTGCAGCGGATCCACCTCCGTCAGCACCACATGCTCCGGATTGTGGCTGCCCACCACCGTTCGCGCAAGCAGCTCCCAGTAGCTTGTCTCGTCCAGACCGCCCAGATAGATGCCCAGCCCCTGCGGCAGCGCATACGCCGCGCGATATGCCTGCGCGAAAGCCTCCTGAAATCCATACAGGGAGGGAAACGCCTGCAGCTCCACCAGTCGCGGTACTAAATCGCCTTGCGGCCCCTCGACCAGCGCAAAATCCGCCGTCAGAAAGCTCGGATGCCCAGTCTCTCCGGCCACCTGATATCCGGCCGGGATCGCACGGCGCGCCGCGGACAGATACTCCGCGTCGGCGATCAGGCTGCGCGCCATCGCGGCGCCCGAGGCGGCCATCGAATCCAGCAGCGCCCGAGGCACGAAGACCGGCGTCTCCGCCAACCGGAAGCCTACGCGGGTTCCGGCCCGCTCATCGAGGAGCGCCTGAAGAGCGGCATAGCGCTCCTGGCTGAAATCCCGATTGAACCTGCGGCGCAGTTCTGTAATCAACCTTTGCTCCCTGCCAACGAGCGGTCCCAACGGGTTCAAGATACGCCAGCGGCGTTCCGCACGACTACAGCGGCGATTCTTCTTCCGGACGGCGCTCCGGCAAGAGGTCAAATGTAAGCGTTTTATGTCGAGTGGATTCAACCAATTGCAAGCAAAACCTCGCGCGGCTTCACGGTACGGAGGTCACGTCTCAAAAATAATTTACAAAATAGTTACCTTTGTGGTAGCGCAATTGCCACTTTTGGGTTACTCTTTCTCTGCTAACTCATTTCGTTCCATAGGAGATACATTCATGCTCTCTCGCTCCGTCAAAATCTCGGCCCTCGTTTTAGCTTCCGCCATGTTCACTTCTTCCGCCTTTGCAGCCAGTGCCATTCCGATGGGACCGTATCCAACCAAGGTTGTCGCCAGCGCCATTCCGATGGGACCGTATCCAACCAAGGTTGTCGCCAGCGCCATCCCGATGGGACCGTATCCAACCAAGGTTGTCGCCAGCGCCATCCCGATGGGACCATATCCAACCAAGGTTGTCGTCGGCGCCATCCCGATGGGACCGTATCCAACCAAGGTTGTCGGCGGCGCCATTCCGATGGGGCCATATCCAACTGGAAAAACTTCGTAATCAAAACGTTAGTACGATGCCCGGTATAAGTAGCAGGGATTTTGATATACTTGATATTTAGTGTCCGTTTCAATCGCGGCCTTGATGATGAGTCTAGACAGCGTTATATGGCTGACCGGGATTCTTGCAGAAGCTGTCGTTCTTGTCTTGCTCGTTTATAGACGTGCTTGGAAAGTTTTGCCTGTGTTCAGCCTGTACTGCGCTTGGGACTTATTGAGCAACGTCGGCTTCTACACCAGCCTCCATTTTTTTCGCTCAGGATACGACGTCTCTACATATCTTGCTGTCACAGTACTCGACTCTGTCTGGCAGTTTGGTGTGCTTGTAGAGCTTACGTGGTCTGTGCTCCGCCCTATTCGAAGTTCACTGCCTCATAAAACCCCTGTAATCATCAGCTTCCTAATCGTTGCAATCGGGGCTGCGATTTGGCCATTTTCAGGGATTCACCAGCTAGCCAATCTGTCGACGGCAGGTTATCTTCTCGCCCATCTGCAGCAGACGGTTTCGATACTAAGAGTTTTGCTCTTTCTCGCGCTTACAGCATGCAGCCAGTTTCTCTCGATCAGCTGGCGGGATCGCGAATTGCAGGTGGCCACCGGACTTGGGTTCTATTCGCTCGTCAGTCTTGGTGCCGCCATGTTGCGAAGTCATGAGACCTCGGTATTGGAATATAGGCACCTGAACCAGTTCGTCGTCGCCAGTTACCTCTGCTCGCTGCTCTACTGGGTTTATAGCTTTGCTCAGCAGGAAGCCGAGCGGCGCGAGTTTACCCCGCAGATGCAGAATTTGCTGCTCGCCGCGGCCGGCGTGGCGCGCGAGCAGCGCCTGGCACTGGTGCAAGCTTCCATGGAGCGCCACCGGCAGAACTCCTGATCATCGTCTTTCGCGCGCCGACGCGCCCCGCACCGCCATTTTCAGCTCCGCCAGTGGGCCCTGTCTAAAACTGCTCCAACCGCGCTGCCGTCTCAGCCCTTGGTGTGCCCAGAAAGCTCACAGTTGCCATTACCTAGGTACTACAAAGTCCACCAAAGGGTCACTAGACTGAGCGCGATTTCCGCACACAGGGCCTTCCAATTCTGCTATTAATACTGGGTGAAGTTCTTGCGGGGTTCCGGCTCCGTACGTCTTCGATGGCCAATCGATCATGGTTTAAGGACGCTCGATGATTCTTACCTTGCTTCAATTTGCAGCGCTGGCTGGTGTGGCAGTTTTCCTTGGGCAATGGAGGGCGAGTGTGCGCCGGCGTAATGCCGCCACATGGGACTCGCTCGTCGCGCGTCTCCGCGTGGATTGGTCAGCCCGCGATCTTACCGACCACTTCCTCTGGAAAGAAGGCATGGATGCAACTCCCGAGGAAACCTGGACCCGCATTCGCGGCGCGCATGGTCTTTGGGCAATGTATCAGAACGCCCGCGTCCTGCTGGAGATGGCAGATTTTGCCGCACGCAGCGGAGCCTGCAGCGATCTGGATCTGATCGCGACTCTGCGCAGTGACGCACTTCAGATTCGAGTCTGCGTGCTCTCTGCCCTCGTACAGTACGGCTTGAGCCACGCCAGTGAGGGCGTGCGCATCAATGCTTACCGCGCCGCTTGCCTTTACACGGGCATGGCCGCCCGCATGACGCGGCTCCTGCAGGAAAACGCGGCTGTCGTGTTACCCGACTTCGTCGCAGCCATGTAACACTGAGTCGAGCGCTATCGGCAAAGCCCCCGGATGATTCCGGGGGCTTTGTTCTTTGGGTCAGCGGTGGCTTTTACGCCTGCTTTTCGGCGAGGAATCCGTTGATGCGGGCAAACTCAGCATCGCTCAACCGGAAGGTCAGGGCCGGCGCCAGGCCTTCGACCTGTTGCCCGCTGCGTCCACCTACGATGGCCGCTGTAATGGCCGGGTGCCGCAAGGTCCATGCCACAGCCACCACGCCCGGCTCAACCCCGTGCCCGGCGCCGATCTCGCGCAGCAGCTCCACGAGTTGCAGGTTGCGGCTCAGCCGGGGCTCGTTGAACTCAACCGCGCGTTTGCGCCAGTCATCGGCCGGCAATGCCGCAACGCGCTCTGCGGTCATCTTGCCGGTCAGCAGGCCGGAGACCATGGGCGAGTAGTTAATGACTCCGATGCCATTGGCCAAGGCAAACGGCAGAATTTCATTTTCAATCGCGGGCCGAAGCATGGAATAGGGCGGCTGCAGGCTGGTAATGGGCGCAATCTTCTGTGCGCGCTTCATCTGCTCCACGTTGAAGTTCGACACGCCGATCCAGCGAATCTTGCCCTGCTCGCGGAGCCGGGCAAGCGCCTCCCAGCCCTCCTCAAGCTCAGCTTCCGGGTTCGGCCAGTGAATCTGGTAGAGGTCGATCGTCTCCACGCCAAGCCGCCGGAGCGAGTTTTCCAGTTCTTCCCGCACGGAATCCGCCTTGAGCGAGCGGTAGATCGTACGGTCCTCATGCCAGCGCATCGAGCATTTGGTAAAGACCAGCGGCTTGTGGCTCGTAGTCTTCAAGGCCTTGGCCACGATCTCTTCCGAGTGGCCCAGACCGTAGATGGCAGCCGTGTCAATCCAGTTGATGCCCAGGTCGAGCGCCCTGTGAATCGCGGCTATGGATTGGCTGTCATCCTGGGGCCCCCAGGCGAACTCCCAATTGCCGCCGCCAATGGCCCATGCGCCAAAGCCGATGGGCGTGAGGTGGAGATCAGAGTTTCCAAGCTTGCGAAGAGACTGCGTCGAAGAAGTGGTCATATCACCACTTTAGATGACCGCCACCGGATGCGGATGCAGCTTTCGCTTCTTCAAACTGCGGCCTACTCAGGCGGCGATCAGGAAGCGGCCGTCGCGCATAATCTGCTCCTCGCCTGCCTCGGATTCAAGCCAGATGTTGAAGCGCAGTCCAACTACGTCAATATGCGTGCCGGAGCGCCATGGCGCTCCGGTGTGCTCACCGTAGGGATTGCCGAAAGCGATGTGGATGCCGGGAAACTTTTCGTCCTGCAGAATGTTGCCGATCACACGCTCCACGCCAAGGTTGGTGCCAATGGCAAACTCGCCCACCCGGTCAGAGTTTTCATCGGTGTGCGTGTAGGCCCAGAAGTCGGCCTCCAACTGCTTGTTGCTGCTTTCACAGCGCACAATACGGTTACCGGCAATATCGATGGTCAGCGGAGTCTCCGCCAGCAGGCCGTAGCGTGCGCACAGCCAGTCGCCGACCACCCCGTCCACCACAAACGTCCCGTTCACTTCGCCGGGCGCGGTGAAGCACTCGCCGCCGGGCAGATTGCCCCACTTCTCCGGGGAGATGATGCCCGAGGTCTTGAACCATTTGTACGCCGGGTTCATCTCCGCGGTAATACTTGTCCCCGCCGCGGTAGTGGCCCGGATGCGCCTGGCTTTGCGCACGCGGTCCAGCACCTTCTGGCTCAGCCGGTCCACAAGGTTGAAATCGGCTCTCATGCCCTGGCACATGATCTCCGGCGTGATGTTCACCATATGCGCGTGGCGCATGTGGCGGCGGTTCACCACGTCGGTCATCTGCATCCGCGAACGCAGCTCGTTGGCCTGCACCTGGACGGCAAAGATGGATACCTGCGAGGTTTCCATATCTTCCAGCACCGCGGCCGGCATTTCGCCCAGCGGACGGGGCGACAGGTCTTCCAGCAGAAACGCATTCCACTCGCATCCTCGCGCGGCAAGTTGCGCGGCGAGCGCGGCACCTATGGTTTCCGTCACGCGATCGATGATCAGCGTTACCTTCTCGGCCGGGTCAATGCGGAGGCAGGTGGTCACAGCGGAGCGGGCACCGGGCGTGAACTCGGCAGGATAGGCCAGGGATAGAAGGTGGTGGGCGGTGTCATTCATGCGTTGGCTTCAGCGCTCCCTCAAAAAAAGCCCGCAAATGCGGCTTGTATCCCTTGAGGTTACCGAAAAATTCACCGAATTGAAACAGCTACAGCCCTGCGGCAGTCTCCTGCGCCATGTAATCCACAACTGCTTTCAGGTCACCTTTGGATTCCTCAAATACCTTGAGCTGGCGATCGGCTCCGGTTCCCATCGTCAGAATCCTGCGCACCCCGTCGATCGCTTCCCTGCTGCCGAGTTCATCCACCACGGGATCGATAAGCGCAAGATACTCCTCAATCAGGTCGCGGAGCGGAATCTCCTGCTGCTTGCCGAAATCGATGAGCTTGCCGTCAAGCCCATAGCGGACCGCGCGAAATTTGTTCTCCATCAGCAGCGGGCGGGCGTAATGGCGGAAGTCCTGGTTGGCCTCGTGCAGCTTGTAGAGATACGCCGCGGTGGCCTGGATGAGCGCAGCGATGGCAACGGTCTCCTCCGCGCGCAATGGAATGTCGCAGGCGCGCACTTCAACGGTGTTGAAAAAAGGGTGCGGGCGAATATCCCACCATATCTTCTTCGCGTTGTCGATGCAGTTGGTGCGGACCAGCAGACTCACATAATTCTCAAACTCGGAGTAACTCAAAAAAGCATCCGGGATGCCGGTGCGGGGAAAGTTTTCAAACACCTTGGCGCGATAGCCTTTGTAGCCCGTGTTCAACCCCAGCCAGAACGGCGAATTGGTGGCCAGCGCCATGATGTGCGGAAGAAAATAGCGCATCGAATTCATAATGCGGATGGCGGCTTCGCGGTCCTCAATGCCAACGTGGACGTGGAGGCCAAAGATAAGGTTGGTGCGCGCGACGAGTTGGAGATCCTTGACCACCTGGTGATAGCGCGGGTCGGGGTAAATCTCCTGTGTGCGCCAGTCGGCAAAAGGATGCGTCGCGCCAGCAACCAGCACCAGGTTATGCTCGTGAGCCAGCTTGAGCATCTCGCGGCGTAGTTCGTAGATGTCTTCGCGAGCCTCGCCGATGTTGCGGCAGACGCGGGTGCCGACCTCGACCACAGAGGTGTGCATCTCAGCTTTGACGCGCTCCTGCAGGCGCATCTTGCCGGCAGCCAGCATCTCGGTTTCGATGTGGGAGCGCAGGTCGCGCGTCACCGGATCGACGGTCTGGTACTCCTCTTCAATGCCCAGAGAGAAGGATGGCCGCATTAAGTGCTCCTTAGGAAAGCTTGCGGCCATTGTACGGGAAGCTGACAAACGGAGATTGAAGAAGAGGACTTAGACCTGTTCAGCCTCCGGCTGCCGCTGCGTCTGAGAGCTGGGCTTCGCCGGCTTTTTCGCGACGAGCTTCTTTTTGGCTGATTTCTTCGCGGCAACCGGTGCCGCGCCCAGGAAGGCTGTGCAACGAAGCTCGGGCAGACGTGGAGCAGCCTTGGCCTTGGCAATCAGCATGTCGGCCACTTCCTTCACCACCCACTCAAAGTTTGCCTGGCCCACGGAATGCAGGTCCGCGTCGGGCGCGGGATTCATAAAGTCGATGGCATAGGGAATGCCATTCTCCACGGCAAACTCAACAGTGTTCAGATCATAGCCCAGAGCGCGACACAGCGCGAGCGCATCGTGCTCAACGCGCCGCAGCAGCTTTCTGCTGTAAGCAGGCGGATCCTGAATGTACCGCTCGGCGTGCGGCCGGCGAGGGTCATAGGGCATGATGTGAACCTTCCTCTGGCCCACAACATAGCAGCGGAAGTACTCCTGGAAATCAACGGCCTTTTGGTACATCATGCAGAGATCGTGCGACTGGTCGTAAGCGCGGAAAAACTCATCGCGCGAGTGGATGTGATGCACGTCCCGCCAGCCCCCGCCATCGATTGGCTTCATAAATCCATGCTCGCCTACATAAGCAAAGACGGACTCCCAATCGAGCGGATACTCCAGGTTGCGCATCGACCGGTCCGTCGTCCCCTCGGGATGCTTTTTGTGTGGCAGGATGACTGTCGGCGGAACGGCAACCCCCAGCTTTGCTGCCAGCGTGTAATTAAAAAACTTGTCGTCTGCCGACCACCAGAAGGGGTTGTTCACGATGATCGTTCCGTTGAGGGCCGCATGTTTCAGAAAGGCCCGGTAGAACGGGATGTCATGCGAGATGCGATCGAGGATGACTGCATAGCGCGGGTCTTCGTCCAGTTGCACAGCGCCCGTCTCCACAAACTCCGCGTGCAGGCCGTCAAGGTTGCGGGCGTTGATGTGCTCAACCAGCGCGCCGGGAAAGCTGTTCTCCATGCCAAACAGAACACCAATCTTCTTCATCCTGCATCCTCCCTGCAATGAGTCGGGTGGCGATTCATGCGGTCATGCCACCCTGCGCCTGCCCACAGTGTACGGCACCGCCGTAGCGTGCCGGTTGTCCGGGGCGTGGCTTCGCGAATATAGGGCGGAGGGAAAAGCAACCTTGCGTCCGGACCGGGATGGCGCGCATCAATCAGAGAGAGATCTCGACCGGCTATCATTGCAACTGTCCGCAGCACTGGAGGAGAACGTGGAATACCGGCTATTGACGGTCAACAGGGAGTTCGGAAGCGGCGGAGGCCGGATTGCGCAGACCATTGCCCGCTGGCTGGGTTGGAAGCTGCTTGACCGCGAGATTATTGACGCAATCGCTTACGCCGCACATGTCGCACCAGATGTGGTGCAGCACTACGATGAGCATGTCGAGTCGTGGCTGGGGCGCCTCAATCGGCAGGCCATGCGGAGCGCCGCCCTGGCAGCGGGCCTGGAGTTGGGTCCGGATTCGGTCTTCAATGTTGAAGCAATGGTAAAGATTACCGAAAAGATCGTGGAAGAAGCCTACGCCGATGGCAACTGCGTCATCGTGGGCCGAGGCGCGCAATGCATCCTGCAGCACAAGCCGGATGTCTACCACGTCTTTGTCTACGCGCCCTACAAGGAACGGATCCAGCGCCTGCGCAAGCGCCTGGAGAGGGGCGCTGACGTCGAGCAGCGCATTCGCACCGTGGATGAAGAACGTGCCAAATATCTGCAGCAGTACTTCGGCAAATGCTGGAACAACCCCCATCTCTACGACCTGATGATCTCCTCGGGCAACGATGAGGACGCAACCGCGCGTCTGATCGTCTGCGCCATGACAGGCGATGGAAAGTGGATGAGCCCCGCAACTGCGGGATGAGGTGGGTTTGAGAGGTGCTGCCCGGCTTTGCTGCATGATCTCTGTCGCGCGCCTGGACCGCAGCACAAAGAAAGATGCGCGCCAAAGGCAACAATGGCCTAGGAACCGTGGTTCCCAGGCCATTGCCGGTGGACTGTTGGGATTGGACTAAGGCCATCGCGCTGCCGCGAGTGCCAGTAACCCGGCCGGTAGTATCTTCTCCGCCGGGGCAAATCTGGGGTCTGGGGCGCGATGCCCTAGGCCTCAGTCACCTCACGTACGAAACATCTGGAACAATCACTTGTCATCAGCTGGATCAACCTCCTTTCCCGTGTACCGCTAACCTAAAGCCGGCCACCGCCGGCCGTCAAGTGCAGGAAGTGATCCCCAGCCTCGCCTACGCCAGCGCAAGATTCATGTTGTCGATTGCCTCGTCGATCTCCTGCGTGCTCTTGAAGCCCACTGTGGCGCAATCGATGCCCGCATTCTGGAAGGCAAAGCGCATCGCAGCCTGGCGGTCACTGTGCTGCGTGAAGTTGCCATTGCCGATCAGCTTCATGCTGATGACACCCATTCCCTCTTCCTTCACCTGCTTCACGTGCTTCACCACCTCCGGCACGCTCGTGGGATTGTTATTGTCCGCATAGGTCGGACCGTCCATGCGCGTGCCGTTGTGATTCATGCGAATCATTGCCACTTCCAGCCACTTGTTGCCGGGCATCTGGCGCAGCGC
>JAKBHH010000055.1 GCA_021836865.1 Acidobacteriota bacterium | reverse complement strand
TTGACGAGGCACAGCGGCAACTGATGGCAGCTCATGCATTGCTACGTAAGGCCGGGCTGAACGATGTGGAGGACGCCTACTTCTGGGCTGATCCCTTTTCGCCGCAGGGCCAGGGCGTGAGCGCAAAACTGTTGCCCGTGGCCAGTGAAATGCGTCTGGACGCGGAGAAGGCTATTACCCTGGTGGCAGAGGCGCGGGCAGCGGCGAAGGCAGATGGGCGAACTTTGGCCAACCAGGAGGCGCTGGATGCAATGGAGCTGGGCGCGCGCCGCATGGACTTTGTCGGACTGAAGTTCGAGGAGGCTGACGAGATTGCGTCAATCTACAGCCAGGCGCAGGCGATTGCCGGCGACAAGAGCCGCTGGGATGAGGTCTCGGAACTGCTGGAGACCATTGGGTCAAACAACGGAAAGATGCAGGACATGCGCGATGGCTACACGCAGCTTGGGCAGCTTTACAGTCAGGCCTGGCTGCGCGACAACCGACCGTATTGGCTGGCGAACAACATGGCTCGCTACAATCGCGCGGCGCAGATGTGGATAGGCCGCGGGGACCAGTGGAATCAGGTGATTGAACGCTGGTGGACAACGCATACACTGGCCCCGGCAGCGGAGGTGGGTCTCCCGGATGCCGTGGGAAAGTAAACCGGACTAAGCAATCCGGGCAGCGTGAGAATTGAAAGGATTGTTCCTCACCGAGCCGTCAGTGATCGGACCCTGAAGAGTATGACCTACGTGGCATACGCGACGTCTCTTTGGCTGAAATCGCTCTCGTCCGTTCCAAAGTGTTTCACGATACTGAGCAGGGTGCCGAGGCCAGTGCGCGTCAAGGCGATCTTGTGTCTGCCAGGAGCACCTTTGAGCTTCCGGAATTCGGTCTTTCAGTTATCCCGAACATCCCGAGAAATGAGGGCATTGAAAAAGCCGCTTGCGCGGCTAAATTTCAACAAACTATGCGAGATAGAATGGTCGGGGAGAGAGGATTCGAACCTCCGACCCCCTGGTCCCGAACCAGGTGCTCTACCAGGCTGAGCCACTCCCCGAACATCGACGATGAGAAGCCGATCAGCAACATCAATGGGCTCTCAGCATTTTCGTGGTACGCCTACAGTGTAACAGAAGCCACTTACCTCCGTCGTCCACTTGCGGCCTACCAGCGATGTTCTTGTCGTCCTGAGAGGAATTGCGGCGTCGGATCATTTGGCTGGGAAAAAAGCTAGGTCATGACGGCGCAGTGGACTTGGGCGGGGAGTGAAAGCTTGTTTTTTCAAAGCACAATTGCGAGTAGCGTCAACCGCTTTTGTGGTTAGAGGATTGAGGCGGTCTCACCTGCTTTAGACCGTAGACCGGAACTGGGGTTGCCCCCCTTGGCTGAGACAAACAGGTAAGGCTCTATTCCCCGTTCGCTACAAAAGTCTCGACCGGCAAGATCACTTTATCGGATTCTGAGCACGGCCGGTGAAGCGGAGGCTGGCCTGCTGGAGAGCATCCCGTCAAGGAATAGCCGGCTGGAACTCATCGACGCCCGGCGGGGTTACGGGAAGCTATCTCGTCCGCCATAATCCATTCGCGCTATTCTCCGACGTGGCCGATCGTTCGTATCGGCCAGAGCCACACACCTTTCTTTGTGAAGCGGATCGGTGATCTGCTGGGACATGAGCGAAACGGGAGTGAGGATGGTAGCGCGCCGTCGGCGCAGCCGAGCCGAGGCAGAGGCATTGGTTCAGGAGTTTGAAGCCGGTGGAGTGACACGGCAGGCGTTCTGTGCGGATCGCGGGTTGAGCGTAGCGGCGCTGGACAAGTACCGCAAGCAGCATGGTCACCGAAGAGTGGGGAGCGCAGGCCGGCTGGTGGCGGTGGAAGGGATGACGGATGTGTCGGTGGGCAAGATCGGCAGGGCTCTGTCCGTGGAGTTAGGGAACGGGCGGCGGATCGAGGTCGGCAGTGGATTCGATGCTGCGACCCTGAAGCGCTTGCTGACCGGCGGGCCTGCAGGCAGTGCGAGGAGCGAGTGTAGCCATGGCGCCGCTGCCCAAGCGGATCATCGAGAAGAGTCTGGTCTCGGACCGGATCTCCGCCACACGGAGATGGCCAGCTTTCGGGCCATTGAACTGGGATTCAATCTGGCGCATCAAACCAATCAGGGTCTGTCTGCGGCTTACGACTGAGAAGGGCATCCGTTGGCCCACATGGATCAATATCGGGCCCAGAAACTCGCCATGGTGGCTCAGGTTCCGACCCGTTGTGTTCGCACTATCTACTCGCTTCTCGAGAATTGGCTCGCGTGGCTCCTTCTGGTGGGTCGATCGCGCTCGTGGGGTTCAACATTCGAGCACCGGTCAAGCTCATGACAATAACGAATCCGCATCTCCCTTGTAGCAGAGTGATTGAGTTCCATTTCATTCGGTTCTGAGCGCGTGCATGGGCTGAAGGCTTGCACTGCGCCAGGCCGGCAAGAGCGCGGCCAGGGTGGTTGCGAATCCCATAACGAGAACCGTGAAGATCAGGGTTACGGCATCGGCCGGCTTCACTCCAAAAAGAACGCTGGAGAGAAGCCGAGCGAGCAGAAGGAATGCCGCTAGACCCACTGCAGCGCCTGCCGCGGCCAGGCGGAACCCCTCCATGACGACGAGGGTCGCAATGCTGCTCCGCGTGGCTCCAAGTGCCATGCGAATACCGACTTCGCGCGTCCTGCTGACGGCAATGTATGCAACCAATGCGTAAATGCCGAGAGCGGACAGAAAAAGAGCAGCGCTGCCGAAGAAAATCAGAACGTCGAAGAGAAAACGGCGAATGGCAATCGAGTCCTGAATCAGCGCCGACATCGATTGTGCGAAGAAAACGCCTTGCTCCGAATCGACACTGCTGACCGCATTCCTGATCAGCCGGGCGGTTTCCTCCGGCACGTCCGGTGACTTTACGACCACAAAATTTACCGCGCTACTTCCCTGCGAGAGCGGAATGAAAACATCGGGCTGTCCGGCAAGCTCAAGAGACTTGTTATGCGTGGGAGCGACAATGCCGACCACCTGGCGCCAAACGGCCTTGGGCGGGTCCTCTATATTGATAAGCTTCCCGATTGCGTCCTGCCCGGGCCACAGCCGTTGTGCGAGGCTTTGATCGATGACCGCAACTTTGGGAGAATTCGCAGAATCGGCCGGAGCTACAAGCCTGCCGCGCAAAAGTTGCACGCCCATGGTTTCAAGATAGCCGGAGGAGGCCTCATTATAATCAGCGTTCACGCCGCTTCTTCCATTAGTAGGAGCAGTCCCCGGAATTTGCACTTCCACGTTGTCATACTGCCCAACCAGGGGAAAGCCAGAGGACACGGCGGCAGAATCGATGCCAGGCGTGGCTCGCAGCCGATCGAGCACTTTCTTGTAGAAAAGGTCCGCGTCGGTTCTCTGCGGGTATCGCGAAGGCGGCAAAACCGTAACCGCGTATATCACATGAGCTGGACGATAGCCGGTATTGGTGGAGAGAAGATTCAGGAAAGTACGGAGCATCAAGCCTGCGCCGCTCACCAGGATGACGGCAAGCGCAACCTGACTGACAACCAGCAAGCTGCGCAGTTTGGTGCGCGGCCGACCCGCACCGGCTCGGGAGGCCTCGGAGAGAATTTCTCGTGGCGATCGCCTCAATACCTGGAACGCGTTCACCCCGCCCACCAGAATTCCGCTCAGGATGGCGAGCGCTGCTGTGAAGAGGATGGAGTTAAGACCGATCGCGGCGCCGGCAAGGCGCGGCACGTCTCCCGGGGCGAGGTGAACGAGGAATTTCAGGCCGACGATTGCCAATGGCACGGCAGCGAGGCTGCCCGCGCCGCAGAGTACGATTCCTTGCAGGATGAAGAGCCGCGCTACTCGCCAGGAGCTTGCACCTAAGGCAAGGCGCACGGCCAATTCGCCCGCGTGGGATTCGCCCCTTGCCAGCAGCAGGCTGGCAATATTGCTGCAACAAAGCAACAGCAGGAGGCCGGTGGCCGCAAAGAGGGCAAGCAGAGGCGCGTCGACCTGGTTCACGGTTTGCTCGCGAAGTGAGGAGAGGCGCGCGCTAAGGCTGGCGTTGGTAACGGGATACTCAGTCGCCAGATGCTGGCAGGCAGCTTGCAGTTGCACCTGTGCCTCGTCAAGCGGCACATTGTTCTTCAGGCGCGCAATAACGCCGGCATTCGGATCGCCGTGCTGTTCCTTGGCCAAGTCGGCGCCTAGCGGCATCCAGTACTGCATCTGGTCGGTAGGAAGCTGTGCGCTGGTGCCAAGTTTCAATGGGAAGTTGAATCCCTTCGGCATGACGCCCAGGACTTGGTAGCTCTCGTCGTCCATGTGTACGATTTTGCCCACAATCTCCGGATCGGCGTGGAAGCGCCGTCGCCAAAGGTCGTCGCTGAGCAGGAGAACGTGCTTGCTGGAGGGGCGGTCGAATTCCGCGGAGAACCATTCACCCAGCTGGGGCCGAACGCCTAACATCGGCAGCAGGTTGGCAGTCACCCGAAGCCCGTACACCGACTCCGGCTCGCCCTGTCCGGTCAGGTTCGACAAGTTGTACCGATACATCGCCACATCCTGGAAGGCCGGAACGGTGGACTTCCAGTCCAGTGCGTCGCGCAGGGGAGCGGTCCAATCGCTTTGCTCGCCGGTCTTGGGAAGCCAACTGACAATCTGCACCAGCCGAGAAGGATCTCTGAAGGGTAAGGGCGCGAGGAGCACAGCGCGCACCGCAGTAAAAATCGAAGTGCCCAGGCCAAAACCCGTCGCGAGCACAAGGACCACAGCAACAGTGAAACCCGGGCTCTTGCGTAGTTGACGGCAAACCTGGTGCAGATCGTTGCCGAGCGTTTCGAGTGGGACGCGGAAGGCGCCTTTCGAAGGATCATTGGCGGCACTCCTGGACCGAGGATCGGACGCTAAGGAGTGCGTGGGCGCTGCACGCCCTGGAGCCCCAAGCCGAGCAGTTCTTATTTGTTGAATAGACGCGGAGGGGCGGAAAAAGATATATTGCGGGGCGTGCCGTGAAGCGTAGGCCGGAGGCATTGGTAGGCTGGTGCTGGCCTCGAACGAGAGTGCTTACGTGCCGCGGCCGCAGCACTGCTTGAACTTCTTCCGGAAAGGCGAGCGGTACCGGCAATGAAGAGAAGGTCATTGGGAAGACCCGGTAGAGGCGATAGATTCTTAATCGAAGACTGTTCTCGAGTCCCGCTCCGCTTCTTTCAATCGGTCTAAGAATCGTTCCAATGCCTTTTTGTCAGCGGCATTTCCCGTCCAGCTTTCCTGGGCGCCCAGGTCCATGGCTTTTGCCAGCACGAAGGAGAGCCCGAGACCGTCGGTACCCCAACGGATCACTCTCGACTGAACCGCCACAGCATCATCCAGATTACGTCCTTCAGCGTCAGTCCGCTGCAGAGTCATCAGCACGAGAGTCCCTGGGTACCAACGCTCTTCTGTAAGAAGATACAGACCGCTCAAGCTCACATCAGCTACTTGATAGGCACGCGGCGTACCGCCTGTCCAGTAATAGGCAACCAGGCCGGGAAGTGGCAAGCGTCTGGCCCGTCTCCTGTCGAGTGAAATCAAGTTCTTTAGCCAGGCCCTGAAGGCTTCGCTTCGACTTGGCCTGGATGCTGTATTAACCGCACTTTCGGAACTGGAGCTTCCAAATTGCAGGATAGACAGCCGGTCATTGAGTGGCGACGAACTATCCGGTGCAATCCCCGAAGAACTTTCGCTGCTGACTGACGTGCCGATCTGCATGCCTGGTGCTGTTGTGAACGATTCCGCGATGCGCTCCAGGCGCCGCTCCATCTCGTCGGCCACGCAAATTACTAGCTGATCGCCCGGCTGAGTTTGCGACGAATAGATGGTATGAGCCGGCAGCACAAGAGCACTTGCAGCTTCATCCCTCAATGGCTCCACAGAGGTTGTTGGGAAGGACTCGACTTCCTGAATTACTCGGTAATCCTTATCCAGATACAGCAGGTCGATCGGGGAGAGGCCTCTTGCTGAGGGAATCCCCCTGTACGGCATCATCCATAGCCCGCAGTCTGCTTTGATCGTCAGCCTTTCGATCATTGCACGCAGCTTCTCTATAGTTATATCCGCGACGGTGACCCCGAGGCTCAGAAAGCTCTCTCGCGTCTGGTTGTATACGCAATATTTAGGGCTTTCCATCAAACCTGGTCCTCCCGGAGACCGTCTGCTCACCGGCAATTCAATGTCATTACGCACTTCGATCACAGCCCTATCTTGAAGTAGCTCTATCTGTTTCTGAGCGACAAACCTGCTACGCGCTCAATCTAAGCCGACTGACCGCCGCAGCCTCCTCATTGACATTGCGCACTGAGCCTGCAAAATCGCGACTCCTTCCATTCAAAGGAGAGGCGCGGCAGTCGCGATTCAAACTGTAGCCAAAGGGAGGAGCGAGAGAGTGTTCAGTGTCGATGGACTCAAGCGCCCACCCGCTCACCCATTGACAATTACTTCACCCGTGTGCGGCGGCGCTGAATCAGGATGACAAGCACGATGACAAACAAGACACCTGAAACGACACGAATAATTGTTGTAGTGTCCATTCCTTTTCCCTTTCGTTTTGCAGATAGTGATCCTGGTTACCCTTGCCGCATTGGCGAAGGTACTTCACGAGATCTCGCGGGCGTCTCGATTACTTAACCCGAGTACGCCGACGCTGGATCAGTATCGCAAGCACAATCACGAAAAGAACGCCAGCGACAACGCGAATAATAGTCACCTGGTCCATTCTGTCTCTCCCTTCTCTCTATCAATGGTTGAAAAGCGTCTTGAATGAATCCGCCATGATAATCATTGCTGGCCCAAGCGTAACCAGAAACAGCGGCGGAAAGATGAAAAAGACCAATGGGAAAATGAGCTTGATAGGCAACTTGGCAGCTTTTTCCTCGATCTCCTGGACACGCTTGGTTCTTAGCGTGTCGGAGTGAACCCGGAGCGTCTTTGCAATGCTTGTCCCAAACTGTTCGGATTGAATCAACATGGAAACCAGATTCCGTACGCTGTCAATCCCGGTTCTGTCTGCAAGGTGCTTCCATGCGTCGGAGCGCAGGCTTCCTGCTCTTTGCTCGAGGGCAACAATGCCAAGCTCATCACTCAGAACCGGTTGCGCATTACGCAGTTCCTGAGCTGTCCTGGCCGTTGCCTGATCGAGACTCAGTCCTGCCTCAATGCAGATAATGAGCAAATCCAGCGCGTCCGGCAGTCCTTTGCGCACCGCGGCTTGGCGTTTGGTAATCTTTCGACCGAGCCAAAAGTCCGGCACAAGAAAGCCGATTCCAAGGCAAATGGGATACATCACGAACGGACTCTGCTTTCCTAGGCCACTGATCAGCGCCAGGAGACAGAGGACGAGCGGCACTATAACTTTGGCGCCGTAGAAATACTTGACTGCGGACTCCTCACGCAATCCTGCACGTATCAAGCGCTGCTGCGCGACGGAGACCTCAGCCTCGCTTTTGGGTACGATCCGTTCAAATTGTTCAACTACATCTCCCAGCATGACGCGCGTGTCCTTGATGCGCGTCTTCAAAGTAATACGCTTTGCTGCCGGGTTGATGGCGGAGGCGATGCGTGCCTGGATAGTCTCTCGATAGAAAATCAGAAGCCCACCGCTTACGATCAGCAGGAAGATGGCGCAGAATGCAAGAATTGCGAATACCATAAGTCCTCGCTACACTTCCATATTGACAATCTTGCGAATGACCAAAGCGCCAATCACCATCATCCCGCCCGCAGCATAGAGCAGCTTGATGCCGATATCACGCTTCCAGAGAACGCTCATCATGTCGGGATTGACAAAGTACAACGCACAACCGAGCACGATGGGGAGGAGCGTCAACACGAGTCCTGTCAATCGGCCTTGAGCGGTATGGGTCATCACTTGTCTTTTGAGACGGAAGCGCTCGCGAATTACCTCGACGACTTTATCCAGGACTTCCGCCAGATTGCCGCCGCTTTCTTTCTGAATCATGATGGCGGTAACCACGATTCGAAGATCCTGCAGCGGAACGCGCTGGGTCATGTTATCCAATGCTGTCTTTAACTCAAGCCCGTAGTTTTGCTCCTCAAAAGTGACACGGAATTCAGTTCCCACCGGGTCGGCACATTCGCGGGTCACAAGACCCAGGGCCGCATTGAGGCTTTGTCCGACGCGCAGAGCGCTGACGATCAGTTCCAAAGCCTCAGGCAGCCCCTCCTCGAACTTCTTGAGGCGCGAGGCCCGCTTGCGCAGCACGATTCCGAAGGGTATGAAGCCCACGACGAGACCTACGGCCAAGCCAAGTAGTATGGCGCCGGTGCGAAGGTAGACTAAGTAACCTGGAATGGCAAAGGCCGCAACAGACATCAGCACAAGCCCTCCAACGGTCCACTTTAGGTCAGCCTGACTGAGGAGCCGCCGAATTCGCGGCGTCAATTCAGCCTGTCGAAGGAAGCGGTCCATCCAGGGAATTGCGCTGATGAGGTCAGTCTTGCGGACATCCACAAGAAGGTCGTCCATGTCGGTCCTTGGTTTACCGGTAGCCAGGACCGAGTCGAGACGAGCAAGCATCTGTTTGGATTCCTGAGACGCACCATCCCCTGCCGCCATGATGAGCAATGCGGCAACGGCAAAAACCCCCAGAAAAATCATGATCACGATGATTGTCATTGCAATCTGCTCCGGTCAGTTCAGTTGACTTCCGTGGCCCGTTCAAACAAGCTCGGTGGCAGGAAAATTCCGGAAGTCCGCAACTGCTCGAGGAATCTCGGGCGGATACGACTCGGCTGGAAGGTCCCAAGCACCTTGCCATTCGGGCCGATTCCCTTCTTTTGAAAGGTGAATATCTCCTGCATGCTGATTACGTTCTCTTCCATGCCGGTGATTTCGTGGATGCTGACGGCCTTGCGAGTTCCATCGCTGAGACGAGAGCACTGCACGACGATGGTGATCGCTGATGCAATCTGCTGGCGAACAGTCTTCTCGGGCAAATTGAGGTTGCTCATAGCAACCATCGATTCAAGCCTGGTAAGAGCATCGCGAGCAGTATTAGCGTGTACTGTGGTCATGGATCCTTCGTGACCGGTATTCATGGCCTGTAACATGTCGAATGCTTCTTCGCCACGAACCTCGCCGATCACGATGCGGTCGGGACGCATACGAAGACAGTTGATCAGCAATTGTCGCTGACGGATTGCACCTTGCCCCTCAACGTTGGGTGGGCGAGTCTCAAGCCGCACGATGTTTTCCTGGGCCAGCTGCAGTTCGGCGGCATCTTCGATTGTGATAATGCGCTCGTTCTGCGGAATATACTGGGACAGAATGTTAAGGAATGTGGTCTTGCCGGCGCCCGTGCCTCCGGAAATCAGAATGCTTAGTCGCGCGCGCACCGCCGCAGAGAGCAACTCCATCATCTCTGCCGAAATGCTCTTCAACTGCACCAGTTGATTGGCTGCAAGCGGCCCTGTACCGAACCGGCGAATTGACAGAGAAGGTCCGTCCAGCGCCAGTGGGGGAATGATCGCGTTGACGCGCGAGCCATCAGGCAAGCGAGCATCGACCATCGGAGAGGATTCGTCGACTCTGCGTCCGACTCGGGAGACGATGCGATCAATAATCTGGAGTAGGTGGCGGTCATCGCGAAAGGATGCATTGGCGCGGGTCAAAACTCCTCCCCGCTCCACAAACACATGATCTTTGTCGTTGACAAGAATGTCAGAAATCTTCTGATCCTTCAGCAAAGGTTCCAGCGGGCCAAGCCCAAAAACCTCGTCCAGCAGGTCAGTCTGGATCTTCTCCTGCTCGTCGAAGCTAAGCGGAACACGCCGATCGCTGATAATCTCGCTGATGATGCTCGATACTGCCTGCCTAGCCTGGTTCGAATTGACGCGCGACAGCTTTTCGAGATCCAGTTTGGAGATCAGGGTTCGGTGTACTTCGGATTTAAAGTTCTCTAAATTGAGATTTTCCACGCGTCACCATTCCAGTCTGTATTCGTACTTGCAAAGATGGGCTACCCGAAGAGGCTGAAACCCTTCTTTTTCTTCTTGGCTGGTTCGGTATCCAGACCACAAGCCGCTCTCGCCATTTCCCTGATTGATTTTGAAATCATTGAATCCTCCAGAGTCAGGGGCGTTGCTTCATTCTGCATGCGACGCACGGCGACATAGTCGCTCGGGATCTTCCATTGCACCGGCCGACTTAGCGCCTTTGCAATATGCTCTTCGTCAACTCCACCCGCTCGCGGAATAAAGCGGTTCAGTACCAGTTCCAGATTTGAGCCGCCGGATTTGAAATACTCCGAGATCACCCGATGTGAGTTGCGGAGTTCCGGAATTCCCGCCTGCATCACCAGGTAGACCATATCGGACTGCTCGACAAGCGTATTGTCGCTCAAATCATAACGAGAACCTGCGTCGATCACGACGTAGTCAAAGCTGGAACGTGCAAGCGCGATGAGCCTCTCCAAGGCTTCCCGGTTGATCTCAACCTGTGGAAACTTCCCCGGCGCCGGAAGGACTGCTAGCCCAGAACTGTGATTCGTCAAAAGCTTGGAAAGAAAATTCGTATCCAGCCTGCTATGGTTCTGCAGCGCATCCACCGCAGAGAACTGCGGAGAAATGCCGAGCGTAAGCGCCACATCTCCAAGGGGAAGATCCAGATCGATCAGCAAGGCGGTGTGTCCGCAATCGTGCACAAGTGCAACGGCAAAGTTGCAGGCTACGGTCGTCACCCCGGAACCGCCCTTCCCGCCAAGGAACACAAACACCTTGCCGTCGCCCTCTCTTCCGGCTCGGGATGCGGGACGCCGGGCTGCTACTCGGCCTAATGCCTCAGCCAGGGTGCCAATCGCGATCGGCTGGGGCAGAAATTCCCGTGCACCCGAGCGCATGCATTGCATCAGCACGTTAGGGTCAGTTTGTGACGAGCAAACCATTACCGTTGTCTCTGCATTCGATCCCAACTGCTCGACTAGGCTGAGCGCCGCATCCCTGTCACTATCGAGCTCGATGATGATTGCATCGAAATGGTACTCCTGGAGCCGGAGGACCTCGCTGGGAGTCGTGGGATAAGTGGCATATTCATGGACCGCCGTGATATCACAGCCTACAAGGGCATGCGCGATGCCCTTTCTCCGCGGATCACTTGGGCCGATCAAGCCCACCGACAGTGTCCCCAGACCGACGGTATTCATTTCTTGTATATTCGCCGACATAGCAGATCTGAGACTCCCAATTCTGAGGTTAGTAAACCAGTCGATTAATCCCGTATCTTCGCCCAAGCTATCTTGCTCAGGCTTGCTAAAGCACTCATTTCGCGAAGAATGACATCAGCGTCCCAATTGCAATTGCGGGCGCATAAGGCATCTTGCGGGCCCGCGGGCTGGTGAGTGTTAATTCGGAATCTCCTTGCATCGCTCTTTTCCGCCAGCCAAAGAGCAAGTCGCTACTCCCCGTGAACAACTCCCCGAGAAACCCGCCCACCGCGGCCCAGCCGACCGCCATAATGCCTCCAACAATCCCGGTGATCACCATCGCCAGTATCAATTGATGAGGTCCAAGCCAGGCTCCAATCGCTGCGCAAAGTTTCACATCCCCCATACCCATGCCGCCCATCACGGCAAGGATTCCGAAAAGCAACAACCCGAGGCCCAGCCCTTCGAGACTTGTTGCAAGACCGCTCCAGCCATGCATCCATGCACCGACCACGACTCCTGCCACGAGAAATGGCAGTACGAGCCAGTTCGGGATTCTGCGGCTACGAAGATCTGTGATCGTCGCAATGCCTACGACAGCCACAGTCGGCCACCATGCAATCGAATGCAAGACTATGCCCCCCTGCTGCTAGTTGAAAACTCTTCACTCGCTGTAAATGCAATTGTCACGCCAAACTAACGCAAGTCAAGTCCCTTGTAATTCAATACGATGCATAAAGGGATTGTCTAAGTGTGTACACGGATGTTTACTGGAGCCGGACAGGGTGCATTGCGCCGTATACAGGCAAGACACTGAAAATTCGGGACTTTCGCCAGGCTTCCGTGGCCCCGGAAACAGAAGAATACCCTGGAGCTGTCATCGTCATCCCACGGGAAAAAGTACCGAAGCTCCTCTTGCTGCGCGGCACGCCCTCCTGAGGGAGCAGGAGTTGTGACTCCTTTGCCAACTCCTCCGTCAACCTTTGGGGCTTAGCGTTGCTAAGGTCAATTCCGATTTCCTGCATTACGGCAAGGGCCTCAGGATGCACTCGCAAGCCGGGCTTGGTTCCGGCTGCGATGCCTTCGGCCTGCGTTCGATCGGCAAGACGGTTGAAGAACGCAGCCGCCATCTTGGAGCGATCGGCATGATGTACACACGCAAAAATGACCTTCATCATGGCGCCTCTTCACGATGCATTGCATCCTGAAGCTTTTCTACCTCCCGCTGCATGGCACATGAATCCGGCGTTGCCACTGGAGCGAGAGGCAATGGTTATGCGGCGGTCAAGTGCAGCGAACATTTCGGAGAAGGCTCGCTCGATCTCCACGGGGACAGGGCAATTCTTGTCCGACTCAGCCGCAATAGTTCGGGCCGATTTCGAAGTACAGAGAAACTATGCGTTGGCCCGAGTTCTGGCAGTGCCATTTTGTTCTGCATAAGGCAACTATGCGTTTGGTTTGATGGCGTATACCTTTACGCTAGCCGCAGCCGCGTTGATATCGTATTGCGAGAGAAGCGTCTTCAACTCGTCATGGAGCGAGCCCGGTGCGTTGGAAGCGGGAGAGCAGCAAGATTCCTCGATGACCTGGAATGGGTTCGAAGCATCCATCTTCGGGGAGCAGCAGCCAGTCTGATTCTCAACCTTTGCATAGACATTGAGGTCTTTTCCGCTGTCCACGATCTCCACATGTTCAAAACCGGCAGCGCGCAGTCCGGCCCGATAATCATCGATCAGGATAGCCCCCGCAATGCAACCAACATAGGCGGCGATGCTCTGCGCCATCTCGTCAGGAAGCTCGCGCTTCAACGCGATGTCGCTCACCGCCAAGCGACCACCCGGCTTCAGAACGCGTGCAACCTCACGGAAGACGGCCGGCTTATCGGGTGCGAGGTTGAGGACGCAATTCGAGATGACGCAATCGACTGAAGCATCGGGCAGAGGAATCCGGTCGATGGTGGACTCATAGAACTCGACGTTGGTGTAACGGCCCGCCGTGGCATTGGTGCGCGCACGTTCAATCATGGCCGATGTCATATCGATGCCGATTGCTCGGCCTTCATTCCCAACCATCTTCGACGCGAGAAAGACATCCAAACCTCCGCCCGAGCCGAGATCAACAACCACTTCACCCCGCTTGATGTGAGCGGTCGCTGTGGGATTGCCGCAGGACAGGCCCATATTCGATTCCGCAGGAATCGAGGTCAACTCCTCGGGCGAGTACCCAAAGGCCTCTGCAACGGCCCTCACTCCAGCATGGTCGCTCGAAAGCGAACTCTCGGCTACTGCTCCGTACTTCGATCGGACTGATTCCAATATCTGCTCGGACAAGGCATGCTCCTTAAAACATATTCGCAAAAACGACTATATGCCTTGCCAACATATTCGTCAAGGCGTATAAGATGGGTATGGCGGCAAAGTCATCTTCGTTCAATATGGAGCGGTTCTTCCAGGCATTTGGGGACAACACCCGCCTCCGCCTGCTCAACTTGATGAGAGATCGGGAGATATGCGTCTGCTACTTTGTGGAGATTTTGGGACAGGGGCAGCCAAAGATATCCCGCCATCTGGCGTATCTCCGCCGTGCTGGAATCGTTGAGGCACGGCGCGACGGCAAGTGGATGCACTATCGGATCGTCATGCCGTCCAACATCGGTGCAGCACAAGTCCTGAGCCAGACCCTGGCGTGGCTGACGGAAGATCGCTCGATGCAGGCAGACCGTGTGCGTCTTGCAAAAGCCTGTTGTTACCCTGCGAAGTTCGCTGCTCTTGAAGCAGCACCCTTACCAGTTCCCGTCAATTGCACCATCGCACCCGAGGCCTGATCACGATGTCCGGCAGACCCCATACGCACGGCCAAACCTGCGCTTCGTTGCAGCGGAAGAAACTCTCCTTTCTCGATCGCTTCCTCACCCTCTGGATTTTCCTTGCGATGGTCCTTGGAGTATCCATTGGCCACTTCCTTCCCGGCTCAGCCGGAATCGTCAATCGCTTTAAGAGTGGAACAACGAACATCCCGATTGCCATTGGGCTGATCATCATGATGTTCCCTCCTCTGGCGAAGGTTCGCTACGAGAAGCTGGGCGACGTCTTCCACAACAAGCGCGTTCTTGGGTTGTCCCTGGTCCAGAACTGGCTGATTGGACCTGCACTTATGTTCGTGCTTGCCGTCCTGTTCCTGCACGGCGAACCGGCCTACATGCGCGGGCTTATCCTGATTGGCATTGCCCGCTGCATAGCGATGGTTCTGGTCTGGAATGAACTGGCGGAAGGCGACACGGACTACGTTGCCGGACTCGTCGCCATCAATAGCGTTTTTCAGGTGCTCTTCTACAGCCTCTACGCGTGGATCTTCATTACAGTGCTCCCAAGGTGGCTCGGGCTTGAGGGCAGTGTTGTCGATGTTGGCATCGCACAGATCGCGAAGAGTGTAGCAATCTACCTTGGGATTCCGTTCGTCTCGGGCTTCTTGACTCGATTCGTACTTATTCGCATCAAAGGGGAGCCGTGGTACCGGACGCGCTTTATTCCCCGGATCAGCCCGCTCACGCTGGTCGCGCTGCTCTTCACGATTCTGGTGATGTTCTCGCTCAAGGGCGATCTGATTGTGCGTCTGCCGTTCGATGTACTTCGCATTGCAATCCCACTGGTGATCTATTTCCTCATCATGTTCCTCGTCAGCTTCTGGATGGGCAAACGGCTCGGCGCCAACTATGCGCAATCCACCACGCTCTCCTTCACCGCAGCGGGCAACAACTTCGAGCTGGCCATTGCAGTCGCTGTCGCTGTCTTTGGCCTGAGCTCAGGCGAAGCATTCGTCGGTGTCGTCGGCCCGCTCATTGAAGTGCCGGCATTAATCGGACTCGTGAACGTCGCGTTCTGGATGAGGAAGCGCTACTTCGATTCTGAAAGCGCACACGTCGCCGTCCATCCCATCGATGACACGCCGTAGATGCCGCTCCATCCCAATGTCATTCTGAGAATTCGAGACGCAGTGAATCGTCCCTTGAAATCTGGTGCGCTTGACTCGCCAGTCAACCAGTATCAGTGCTGCTGTCAGCGTAGCCGGCAGGGGGTCTAGCCGCGATCTCTCCCAGGGGTTGATTTTTGCATTGAGGGGCGAGGCTGAGCGGACCTGGAAGGTTGATTCCCGGCAAGAAGTTGTCCTTGAAGCGGCCCAGCGCATGCGGGAGGGGACTGTTTCAGCTCCGGGGTTGAATTTGGGGCATCGGTCCGCTGTGCCTGTTGCGCTGCCGATGTGGAAAGAGCGGTTGCCGGTCGCGGCCTGTCCCAGTTTGGCTTCGTGCATCTGTTTGCCGATGATCTTCTGAAGCCGGCTGATGGCCGTAGAGCGGAATGTCGGTCGTATCCGGCTCGAGCACGATCTCCTTCGGCTGCTGAGCGCCAGACTCGGTGAACACGTCCGACAGAAACGCGTCGATCCTATACAGGACCCAAGCCAATGCTTTAGCCTCTAACTTCATGGATTCCAGCAAGGAACTGTCGGCTCAGGCCAGCTTCGCGCCCGAGCCGCTTCTGGCCGAAGCGCAAACGGCCGCCGCTCATGCCTACGCGCCGTACTCCGGCTTCCGTGTGGGCGCCGCACTCCAGCTCACGAACGGATCCGTCGTCACCGGCGCCAATGTAGAAAATGTCAGCTATGGACTGACCATTTGCGCCGAACGCGCCGCGCTGGTTCGCGCCGTGGCCACATTCGGCCCCGCCATCCGCATTGCCGCCGTGGCCATCGCCAACCTCAACAACGCTCCAAGCCCGCCCTGCGGCGCCTGCCGCCAGATGCTGGCAGAATTCATTCAACCCGACGCTCCCGTCGTTTTCCCTGCAGCAGAGGGAACAAAAACACTGCCTATCGCCGACCTCCTGCCGCTGGCCTTTGAGAGGATCCCTTGAGGCAAATGCAAGCATGACCGAACGCAGACCAAGACAGGTAGAAGCAGTTGGGCAGACGCTGCACATGATCGACCTGATCCGCAAGAAGCGCGACGGCGGCGCCCTGACACCGCGCGAAATTGAATTCCTCGTGCGCGGCGCTGCCCGGGGAATCTTCGCCCCGGAACAACTCGCCGCCTGGCTGATGGCTGCACTCCTGCGCGGGCTTTCCCGCGATGAGACCCACGCCCTCACGATTGCCATGCGCGACTCGGGCGAGAAATTTGATTCCCGCCGTCTCGGCAAGGTCACAGTCGACAAACACTCCACAGGCGGCGTTGGCGACAAAACCAGTTTCGTTGTCGCCCCCATCGCAGCCGCTTGCGGACTGGCCGTTCCCATGATCAGCGGACGCGCCCTCGGCCACACCGGAGGAACCCTCGACAAGCTTGAATCCATCCCCGGATATCGCACCGCACTTTCCATGCCGGAGTTCGAGAGAGTCCTCGCTTTCTGCGGCGCCTCCATCGTCAGCCAGACGCCCGACCTGGTGCCGGCGGATCGTGTTCTTTACGACTTGCGCGACCGAACCGGCACCGTTGAGAGCCCCGGACTCATCTGCGCCTCCATCCTCAGCAAGAAGCTTGCAGCCGGCCTCAACGCCCTGGTGCTCGATGTCAAGACCGGCTCAGGCGCATTCATGCGCCGCCAGCAGGATTCCGAATATCTTGCCGCACTCATGGTCGCCACCGCCGAGGCCGCCGGCACGCGCACCGTCGCACTGCTCACTGACATGGGCCAGCCCCTCGGCCGCACGGCCGGTAACTGGATCGAGATCGTCGAATCCATGCAACTGCTGAGCGGCGAGCGGCCGCAAGGCAGCGAGACGCTACGCGAGCTCTCCCTGATCCTTGCCGGCTGGATGATCCATCTTGGCGGAATGGCAGGCACCCCTCATGCCGGTTACCTGAGGGCCGAAGCCGCCCTGGTCGACGGCAGCGCAAAGCGCGCCTTCCTCCGCATGGTCGAAGCGCAGGGCGGCGATATCTCAATCTTTGAAGACATACAGGCGTTCCACCGCCCAGGTGCCCGTCGCGTCCTCGATGCATGGGAAGCCGGCTACATCTCCAAAATGGACACCACCATGCTCGGCTGGGCCGTGCAGCGGCTCGGCGCGGGGCGGGTTCGCGCCAGCGAGCCCCTCGATCCGCACGCCGGCATCGAGTTCCACGCACATCGCGGTGACTGGGTCGAGCAGGGCCAGCCTCTCGCCACCCTCTACGCCTCTCGCCCTGGACTGTTCCCCGAGCCGGAAGATCTGTTCAGGAACGCGATTCGTATCTCCCAACTCCAGCCCAAGCCCGTCGAGCTCGTCAGCCGCATCTGGACCAGGAGCCAGGCGGAAGCCCTCTTGCGCGATGCTGTAAGGTAGTGGAAAAGCTGCGCGAAGCTGCTTTGAAGGAGTTGCCGTTTGGAACGATTCACGGGCGTGCTTGGCATCCTGGCAGTCCTGACCGCAGCATGGCTCGGCTCGACGGACCGCAAACATATACGCTGGCGCACCGTGGCCTGGGGCATCGGCCTGCAACTTCTCTTCGCATTCTTCGTTCTCCGCTTTGACTACGGCCAACGCGCTATGTCCTGGGCTGGAGACGTCGTCAACCACATGCTCGCCTCCACCGCTGCCGGCACTAAGGTCCTTTTCGGCGCGCTCGGCACGCCCAATACCTCGCTCGGCTCCATCTTCGCCTTTCAGGTACTGCCCACCATCATCTTTATCTCCGCATTCTTTGCCGTGCTTTACCACATCGGCGTCATGCAGATCGTCATTCGCGCTCTGGCCTGGGTCATGCTCAAGACCATGCGAATCTCCGGCGCGGAAAGCATGAACGTAGCCGCATCCATCTTCATGGGCCAGACAGAGGCGCCGCTCACCATTCGACCATTCCTCGCCAAAGCCACGCGCAGCGAGCTGATGACCATCATGACCAGCGGCATGGCCCACGTCTCCGGCGGCATCATGGCCATGTACATAGCCCAGGGCGTCGCCGCAAAGCACCTGCTCGCCGCCGTCATCATGACCTCCCCCGGCACCATCCTCATCTCCAAGATGCTGGTGCCGGAGACCGAAGTGCCTGCCACCGAAGGCCGCGTCGTCATCCCCGAGCAGGAGGAGCACAAGGAAGAAAACCTGATAGGCGCCATCGCCCGCGGCACGATCGACGGCGGCAAGCTCGCCATGAACGTGGCCATCATGCTCATCAGCTTCCTCGCGCTCGTCGCCCTGCTTGACAGCCTCCTCGGCTGGATCCACGTGCATGCGGGCCTCCACTGGGTTCCCGGCAGCCTCGGCCAGATTCTGGGGTTTGCCTTCGCCCCCGTCGCCTGGCTCATCGGCGTGCCCTGGCGAGACTGCGGCATCATCGGCAACCTCCTCGGCACGCGCATGGCGCTCAACGAGGTGATCGCCTATATCGCCCTCGGCGCTCAGAGAGCTGCCCTGTCGCCCCGCTCCTTTACCATCGCCACCTTCGCCCTGTGCGGATTTGCGAATCTGGGCTCCATCGGCATGCAGATCGGCGGCATCGGCGCGCTGGTCCCCGAGCGCCGCAACGATCTCGCCCGCCTTGGCGTCCGTGCCATGCTTGCCGGCACAATGGCGAACCTGATTTCAGCTTCAATTGCAGGTATGTTCCTGGGATAGAAACGCGATTGCATGGCCCTGCTGCCGGAGGAGGCACGAGATGAAGACCTATCGCATCGCGCTGGTGCCTGGTGATGGGATCGGCAAAGAGGTCATTCCCGCCGGACAAAGAATCCTCGACGCTCTCACCAGCGCAGAGCTCTCCCTGCACTTCCGCTTCGAGCACTTCGACTGGGGCGGGGATTACTATCGCCGTCATGGCGTGATGATGCCCTCCGAAGGGCTCGATGCCCTGCGCAAACATGACGCCATCCTTTTCGGCTCCGCGGGCGACCCGAACATTCCCGATCACATTACCCTCTGGGGCCTGCGCCTCAAAATCTGCCAGGGAATGGACCAGTACGCCAATATACGCCCCACGCGCATCTTGCCCGGCATTGACACCCCGCTCAAGCACTGCAAACCGGAAGACCTCAACTGGATGATCGTCCGCGAAAACACCGAGGGCGAATACTCCGGCGTAGGCGGGCGCACGCATCAGGGCCATCCCCTCGAAGTCGCAACGGATCTTTCTGTGATGACCCGAGCCGGAGTGGAACGTATCCTGCGCTTTGCCTTCCGCCTGGCCCAGGCAAGGCCGCGCAAGCTGCTCACTGTCATCACCAAGAGCAATGCGCAGCGTCACGCCATGGTCATGTGGGACGAGATCGCCGCGCAGGTTGCCGCTGAATTTCCAGACGTTCAATGGGACAAGGAACTGGTGGACGCCGCCACCGCGCGCATGGTCAACCGTCCCGCGTCGCTTGACACGATCGTCGCCACCAACCTGCACGCCGACATCCTCAGCGACCTGGCCGCGGCTCTTGCCGGCAGCCTAGGCATTGCGCCCACGGCCAATCTCAACCCCGAGCGCGTCTATCCCTCGATGTTTGAGCCCATCCACGGCTCGGCCTTTGACATCATGGGCAAGGGCCTCGCCAACCCCATCGGCACATTCTGGTCTATCGTCCTCATGCTCGAGCACCTGGGCGAAACAAGCGCCGCCCACCGCCTCATGCTTGCCATCGAACACGTCACCGCCAATCCTCGCCTGCATACGCGCGATCTGGGAGGAAACGCAACAACCGCCGACGTGACCGAGGCTGTGTGCGCGCAACTCGCCGCCAAGGCCCAGGATATCCACCCCTGAGCCCTTACGTCCGCAATGCAGGAAACCCATGACTGCAAGCATGGAAACCCGCGTCGTCCGCAAACTCCGCCGCCGCATCCTGCCTTTTGTCATGCTCCTCTACTTCGTGAGCTTTCTGGACCGTGTCAATGTGGGCTTTGCGGCGCTCGGCATGAACCAGGCAATTGGATTGACCTCTGCCATGTTCGGCCTCGGCAGCGGAATCTTCTTTGTGAGCTACTTCCTCTTTGAGGTGCCGTCCAACCTCATCCTCTATCGCGTCGGCGCGCGCCTCTGGATTGCACGACTCATGGTCACCTGGGGCCTGGTATCGGCGGCTTCGGCCTTTGTCACCGGCCCGCACAGCTTTTATGTCCTGCGCTTTTTGCTGGGCGCTGCGGAAGCAGGATTCTTTCCCGGCATCATCCTGTACCTGAGCCTCTGGTTCCCGGCGCGCCACCGGGCCTTCGCGGCCGCCGCATTCCTGACAGCCGCGCCGCTCTCCACCGCCATCGGCTCGCCCCTCTCTGGCGCCATCATGCAGCTGCATCCCTTCGCGGGGCTGAGCAACTGGCAGTGGCTTTATCTGCTTGAAGCTCTCCCGGCTATTCTGCTCGGATTCCTTGTTTTAGCGGTCCTCACGGACAAACCGGCCGAAGCGCACTGGCTGCAGCCCGACGAGCGCGACTGGCTGGTCACGACGCTGCGCGAAGAGCACACCGGAGGGAGTCTCCATTTGGACCACACGCCGGGGGCTCTGGCCGCACTCGTCAATCCGCGCGTCATGACCCTCGCACTTATCTATCTCGGAACATCAGCCGGACTTTACACAGCGGGCATCTGGGCGCCCCTGCTGCTTCGTCCCTTCGGCCTGTCGCCGCTAGCGATCGGCTTCGCCACCGGCCTCCCTGCGCTAGCGGCCATCCTGCCCATGATGATCTGGGCAGGTCACTCAGACCGCACCCTGGAGCGCACCTGGCATGTCATCCTTCCCTGCCTCGCGGGCTGCCTCGGGTTCGTCTGCGCCGCCAACGCGCACTCTGCCGCCGGCGTAATTGCCGCGCTCGCCATTATCCAGCTTGGGGTCAGCGCCGCCAAAGGGCCGCTGTGGGCTCTGCCTTCCACGTTTCTCTCCGGAGCCGGCGCCGCAACCGGAATCGCCATGATCAACTCCATCGGCAACCTCGGCGGCTTTCTCGGTCCATTCCTCGTCGGCTGGTTCAAAAGCGGGCTCGGCTCCTACTCTGGCGGCTTGTACGCCGTCTCCGCACTGCTCGCGCTTTCCGCCGGGCTGATGGCGTTGATGAGCGGGCGGCCTGACTCGTCAGCTTCTTCTATCGCGTCCGGTACCAGATCGTAAGCCCCGTCACGGTGCCGCAGGTCAGCAAGCTGGCCGCCATGCCTACGGTCAGCGACATATCACGCTGGTAGAGGCCATGCACAATTCCGATGGCCTGGAGGATACTGAACCCGCCAAATGTGACCAGCGAGACGCCTTCGCCGCTCTTCTTGCGCCACACCGCCAGCGCCTGGGGCACAAACAACAGCGCGTTACCGATCAGCCCCAACCCGAAAACCACCGCTACAAACTCTTTCATCCCGCCATCCATCTCGCCGCTCTGTCGGTCGATGCCTTTATCCTCTCATCCTGCACAAAGGTGGCACTCCACGGGCCCGCCCGCGCTTGTAGAATCTCGGAAGAATGACTTCCGCCACGAATTTGAGCTATTTCGATCAAGTCAATGAAGCCGCGTCCCACCTGCGCAACCGGTTCGGTAAATTCAAACCCCGCGTCGGCATTGTGCTCGGTTCCGGACTCGGCGATGCGATCGATGGCATCGCGGAACCGGTAGTAATCCCCTACGCAGAGATTCCTCACTTCCCCGAATCCACCGTTCAGGGCCACTCCGGCCGCATCGTTGCCGGCCTCATGGGCAGCGCACCTGTCCTCATGATGCAGGGCCGCGTGCACTTCTACGAGGGCTACACGCCGCAGCAGGTCACTTTTCCCATACGCGTCATGGGTGCGCTCGGACTGCGCGCCGTCGTGCTCACCAACGCCGCAGGCGCGATCGATGAAAATCTCCGTCTCGGCCAGCTAGTCCTGCTCACCGACCACATCAACATGATGGGCTGGAACCCGCTCGTCGGCCCCAACGAAGCACGCTTCGGCTACAGGCCCGGCACCGGTCTCCGCTTCTTTGACATGACAGAACCCTACTCACCCTGGATTCGCGGTCTGGCCAAAGATGTCGCCACCACCGAGGGATTTGAGCTCGGCGAGGGCATTTATATCGCGGTCAGCGGGCCCAGCTTTGAGACTCCTGCCGAGATTCGCGCCTATCGCACCCTCGGCGCCACTCTTGTCGGCATGTCCACCGTCCCTGAGGCCATCGTCGCGCGCCACATGGGCATGGAGGTGCTCGCAATTTCCTGCGTCACCAACATGGCCGCCGGGCTCAGCCCCACGCCCCTCAGCCATGAAGAAGTCTTCAAAACCGGCCAACAGGTACGCTGGCGCCTGCGCCGCCTGCTGGAGCAGCTTGCGCCGGGCATCACCTCTTTGCTGGAAGCGAATCTTTGACAGAAAACCCGAACGATCCACCCATCCCCTCGGCGCGTCTGCCTTTCCCGCCCGTTGTGCTCGGCATCGCCGGCGCCTCGGGCTCCGGCAAAACTACCCTCGCCCAAGAGCTGGCCCGCTCCCTGGAAGGCGCGACCTTCCCTCTCGACAACTACTACTTGGACCTAAGCCACCTTCCCGTGGAAGAGCGCGCCCGCCAGAACTTCGACGACCCGGCGCTCATTGAAAGCACGCTTCTCGCCGAGCACGTTGGCGAGCTCGCACAGGGTCGCGCGATCCAGCGCCCGCGTTATGACTTCTCCCATCATGTCCGCGTCGCCGGCCAAACCGAGACCGTGCGACCGGGCGCGTTTCTGCTCGTTGAAGGACTGTTTGCGCTCTACTTTCCGCAATTGCTTCCGCTCTATCAGCTCCGCGTTTACGTCGATACCCCGGACACTGTGTGCTTCGATCGCCGCCTGCGCCGAGACATGCAGGAACGGGGCAGAACCCCTGAGTCCGTGCGGCGCCAATACGATGCGACCGTTCGGCCCGCGGGAATCCGCTACGTCCGGCCCTCCGCTGTCCACGCCGACCTCACGATCGACGGGACCGAAGCCCTCGACTGGAAAGTAGAGCAGGTGCTCGCTGCCCTGCGCGATCGCGGACTCCTGCGCCACTAGCCGTTTCAGCGCCTCTGCTGCGCGGCGCCACCATCCCAGCCTATTCACGCGTTTAACACTTTTGAGGGGGATCCTTGCGTCGTTCGTGGGACAGCCTTCTTCCCGCAATGGCAGTATGCTGCCGATAGTTGTTGGTTTTGATTCGTTCACGGAATTTTTATCTGAGAACCACCTACCGATACAAGGCGTATGGGTATGGTGAGGGAAATGATGAAGACATGGACCATCGCGTTCGAGAAGCGTCTGCAGAGCTGGCTCAGGCAGGGCATGTCGCCCCACCGGCTGGCCCTGACTCTGGCTCTTGGATTCGCAATTGGATGCCTGCCCGTGATGGGGATTCCAACCGCGCTCTGCCTGTTCGTTGCGCTGGCTCTGCGTCTCAATCTACCGGCCATGCAGGCTGCGAACTACGCCGCCATGCCCCTCCAATTGGCCCTGATTCTTCCCTTCGTACGGCTGGGCGGGCGCATCTTTTCATCGAGCCCAACCGCTGCACTGGCAACGGGACTGCACGGCTCATCGATGGCCATGCTACGTGCCTCGGGCAGCGTGGCCGCACAGGCGCTGGGCGCCTGGCTGGTAATCGCAGCGCCTGCCGTGGCGATTCTCACGCTCGTCCTGACTCTCCTTTTGCGGCGCATCCCCACTTGGGCACCCCAGGCCGGGGATTGAAGCTTTGCTTTATATAAATAAACCTAGAATAGAGTAAGTCCTCTAAAAGCGGGCCCCGTCTGCCCCATCCTGATCGTCAAACCACGCTCAGGATGGGGCACTCACTTTCAGGCCGTCGGCATGCGCAGCTCACCCCGCCTCCACAAGCCCGTAGCGCCGCTGCCATGCCTCCTTGAGTCTTGTCCAGACCCGCGCCCGCTCGGCCTCGCTGCCTTCCGCATCGATCCTTTTTTCTACGCGCGCGTTGGCGAACCGGACCGCCTCCTGCTTGGCCGACTCCAGCAGTTTCCGGTCCCGCACCAGGTTTGCCACGCGGAAATCCGGCAAACCCGCCTGTCGTGTTCCAAAGAACTCTCCAGGGCCGCGGATGGAGAGGTCGAGTTCGGCCAGCTCGAAGCCGTC
>JAKBHH010000152.1 GCA_021836865.1 Acidobacteriota bacterium | reverse complement strand
CCTGGGGTCTATCGATGGTGGGGTGGTAGATCTCATTGAGAATGCCGTGGGAGCAGGTAAACCAGATGCGGCTGGCTGCGGAGTAGGCCGTGCCGACGGCGTCTTTGACGCTGGAGGTCCAACGGGGTGGCAGGCCGGGCGCGCCAAAGGCCTCACCCTGCTGCGGAAGCCAACGGTAGCGGGTCTGCTGGGTCAAGGTTTTCGTCCATGGGTTGGAGTGGGGGAACGCAAAATACCATCGCAAGTGTCCCTTATAAGGATGTGCAGAAGGGACGGAAGGTTTCTTGGCAAGTTTTTGGAAAGTCAGCAGCCGGGCACGTGTTTGATGCATCCATGAATGTAGACGGACGCCCGGATGTGGGATGATGGCATTGCACATGTTGGGTGCCTGGGCCGGTTTGCGGCCCCCATTTGCGATCGATGAGCGGGCCGACGCTCGTGTCGCGCGGCTGCCTCTTCGTTAACCCCCACAGTAGAATTGCGAACGAAGGAGAATTCCCCGATGGCCTACGAACTTGCACCGTTGCCCTATGACTACGCCGCGCTTGAGCCGTTCATCGACTCCGAGACGATGCATCTGCACCATGACAAGCACCACCAGGCCTACATCAACAATGTGAATGCCGCGCTGGCGAACCATCCCGCGCTGGCCGCGAAGTCAGTGGACGATCTGATTCGGGATCTGAACGCCGTGCCGGAGGAGATTCGCGGCGCGGTGCGCAACAACGGGGGTGGCCACTCGAACCACACCATGTTCTGGAACATCATGGGCAAGCCGGGCACGCCGGGCGTGGGCGGCGCGCCCACGGGCGCGATTGCTGCGCAAATCGCAGCCGACTTCGGCGACTTCGAGGCCTTCAAGAAGACCTTCAACGAGACGACGGCGAAGCAGTTCGGTTCCGGGTGGGGCTGGCTGGTGCTGACCGCCGGCAAGCTGAAGGTGATGACGACAGCCAACCAGGACTCGCCGCTGAGCCAGGGGATCTATCCCATCCTGGGCAACGATGTGTGGGAGCACGCCTACTATCTGAAGTACCAGAATCGCCGACCGGACTATCTGGCCGCGTGGTGGAGCGTGGTGAACTGGAACGAAGTGAACAAGCGCTTTGCAACAGCAAAGGGCTGACGACCGCATTGGATGCCGCCTCCAGCCCTGCGCCCAACGCCACGCCGGGCTGGAAGGTATCCGGTCAAGGAGCCTTTGCGGGTCCCCAGGGCGGCAGGCGCGCAACTCTCAGGCGGGAACCCGTGTTTAAACTGACAGTGCGATGAAAAGACCAGTCACCATCTCGTTGCTTCTTCCTTTAGTCGGGCTGCTGGCCTGCGGCCCGGATACGGCCTCCATTGCCGAGGCGGCGCAGTCGGGCAACTTCATGATTACGCAGCGAAGCCTGAACGTGGGCTCGGCGAACTACCAGTTCACGCGAACGCGCGATGGCTATACCTCGAACTCGGTGGTGCACGTATCGATGAAGGGCCTTGAATACGCGCTCTCAAAAGACGAGCAGGTCACCGCGGCGAGCCAGTTGAAGCATGTGCAACTGAGCGCCACGGTGAACAACCAGGCGGTGACGGTGACAGCCGCGCCTGACTCGGCGCAGTTTCTGTTGAATATGTCGGCCGACGGGCGAAGCACGACGACACGGCTGCCGATGCACCAGGCCGCGGTGTTCCTGCCGGATGCGGACCCCGGCGCGCTGGAGACCCTGCTTACGGTGGCTGCCGCGCATAACAATCGCGACCTGTGGGCCATTCTTCCCAAGGGTTCGGGCTCGATTGAGGCGGTGCAACTGGCGACGTATCCTGACCAACAGGGCACGCTGAACGGCAAGACGATCGTGGTGCATCATCTGGTGGCGACGATTGGCCGCGATGTAACGGACCTGTTCGCGGGTCCGCAGAACCAGCTGCTGCAGGCGGAGATGAAGACGCAGGGACTGGCGCTGGTGCATCAGGGCTTTGTGCTTGCGCCTCCGGCCAAGCCGATAGCGCCGCCGATCATGCCGCCGGTACCGCCGGCTGCGCAGCAGGGCGCGCCGAGCGGGCAGCAGCAGTATCCGCAAAACCAGAATCAGCAGTACCCGCAACAGCAGTACCCGCAACAGCAATATCCGCAACAGCAGGGGCAGCCGCAACAGTACCAGCAGAACCAGTACCCGCCGCCGCAGCAGTATCCGCAGCAGCAGTAGGGATGGGCGTTAGAGAGCGTGGGCCGCGGCGGCGGCCGAGGCCCAGGCCCACTGGAAGTTGAATCCGCCGAGGTGGCCGGTGACGTCGACCGCCTCGCCGATGATGAACAGGCCCGGCACGGCGCGCGCTTCCATGGTGCGGGCGTGCAGGCCATCTGTATCCACACCGCCTGCCGTCACTTCAGCCTTCTCAAAACCTTCTGTGCCGTTGGGATGGAACTCCCAGTGGTGCAGCGAGCGCTCGCATCCATCGAGCGCGGCGTTGGTCCAACCCGCGGGTGAGCCCACGGCGGCCAGATGGGCGGCGAGGCGTTGCGGCAGGTGTTCGCCAAGAGCGTGGCGCATCGCGGCTGCATCGCGGCGCGCGTTGGGGGCGAGCAGCGGAGCGAGCAGGTCCGCATCGGGCGCGAGGTCGACGTGAAGAGGCTCGCCGGGTTGCCAGTAGCTGGAGGCTTGCAGGATGGCGGGACCGCTGAGCCCGCGATGGGTGACGAGCAGCTTCTCGCGGAAGTGTGGGCCACGGTCTGCATAGGCCTCGACCATCGCGGAGACTCCGGTGAGCGCGGTCCAGGTTGCTTCCTTGCCGCTGAGGAGGAGCGGGACCAGCGCGGGGCGCGGCGGGATGACGGCGAGGCCGAACTGGCGGGCAAGATCGTATGCCAGACCACTCGTCCCGAGGCGCGGGATCGACAAACCGCCCGTGGCGATGACGAGCGCGGGCGCGGTGAACTCGCCCTGCGTGGATGTGACGTGAAAATCGCCGCTCCGCGCGACCCGGATGTCGCGAGCATTGAGGACGAGCTCGACGCTGCCGTTGAAGGCGCTGGCGCGCTCACACTCGGCGAGGAGCATGTTGAGGATGTCGCGCGCGGAGCGGTCACAGAAGAGCTGGCCGAGGGTCTTCTCATGCCAGGGAATGTTGTGGCGATCGACGAGTTCAAGGAAGTGGCGCGGCTGGTAAAGCGCGAGAGCGGACTTGGCGAAGTGCGGGTTGGCGGAGAGGAAGTTCTGCGGCGCGCAATGGATGTTGGTGAAGTTGCAGCGGCCACCGCCGGAGATGAGGATTTTGCGGCCGGGCTGCGCGCCGTGTTCGAGCAAGGCCACGCGACGGCCGCGCTGGCCGGCCATGGCGGCGCAGAAAAGCCCGGCTGCGCCCGCGCCGAGCACGACGACATCGAAATGACGCGGGGTGGAGGGCATTGGGTCTATTGTCGCTGAGCGCGGCGGCCCATCTGAATCAGACGAACAACGTTTTCGGAGTCTTCTATCCCGGTGTCACAGTGAGCGAACGCGTACCCTTCAGCCCTCCTCATCGCGGAACATGGGGTGGGGGATGAGGGGCCGGTAGTCTTCCTGGTGGGCGCCGTCAAGGCAGGCCTCGATGATGCGGCGGCCGAGGGGATCGAGGTCGGGGACCAGGAACTGACGGAGTTCGCGGCCAAAGAACTCGCGCCACTGGCGTGCGCCTTCTTCATAGACATCGATGCCGCCTTGCAGTTGCTCGTCGACGCGGAGAAAGACGCGGGCAATCATGGAGCCTTCGATCCGCAGTTGGCGAGGGATATAGCCGAGCAGGGGGCAGAGCGCCTCATCGACCTGCTCGCGGCCGAAGCGCGCGCTGCCGCGGCGGGCGAGGTATTCGCGGGCGATCCACTCAGCCATGAAGCCGACTTTCCAGGCGCCGATGTACTGGTTGGGAATGAGAACGTAGCGGGTCTCGGGGGTGGCGACGATCTGACGGAGGAGCAGGTTGGCCTGATCGACGCGGCGGCCGGTGGCGAAGGCCCAGTAGGAGCCGACGCCCTCGGACTGCATCTCGCGCGATTTCTGTGTCTGGATGCTGGGGTTGGCGTGGCCGCGCGGGGCGACAAGGCGCCAGAGCCAGGCGAGCGCGGGGCTGAGGACATGGAACATGCCGAGGATGCCGTAGAGCGGGCTGTCGCGATGCGTAGGCGGGCAGCGCACGCCGAAGCTGCGCACGTCGACGGCGCGCGGGCCGCTGAGGACGTCCTCGATCATGCGGCGGGGGAGAATGACGCGCGGATTGGGGCAGAGCTTGCCGGGCGCGTCCTCGACGTGTTCCCACGTGAGGCAGTTGCCGCCGGGGACGATGTAGTGGTTGAGAAAGATGAGCGGCTCGGGCGGATCGATGCAGAGGCGCTCGAGATTGGGCGCGGTGCCGTAGCGGCGGATGTGATCGACGCGGACGAACCAGGCGTTTTCCGCATCGGCAATGGTGAGGCGGCCGCTCGTGCCCTGGTAGCTGGGGTGGGCGCAGGCCATGTCGTCGGCGATGGGGCGCAGGTGGCAAGCCTCGGGCAGGTTGAGGGTGCGCTCCTCCTGCGTGATGACATTGCGGCCGATGAGCAGGCGTCCGTCTTCCATGCGGTGGATGTGCTCGGTCATCTCGCTCTTGCCACCGCCGCTCGCCCCCTCGTGCATGAGGACCAGTTGATTTTCGTAGGGTGTGACGACGGCGACGGCGGCGCAGTGGTTGGTGGTCCATCCCTCACGCTCTCCGCGGTCCAGCAGCATGGAGTAGACGCCTTTCTTCGCGCTGGGGCCGGGGTAGAGGTTGTAGGCGAAGATCTCCTGATGGGTTGCGGTGCGGTCATGCACGACGACCTGGCGGCCGTCGAAGTGGGTGTGGCGGAAGGGCGGCGCGACGAAGAGGACGCCACCGGTGATTTTGAAATCGGCGGGCAGCCGGCTGCGGGGAATCATGCCCTGCAGGTCGGCCAGCGTGGCGGCGAAGAAGGCGGCCTGGCGGGGGACGATGAGCAGCGCGCCGTAGTGGAGCGCGTCCGCGCCGGCGTAAAAAGGCATGGCGACCAGCTCCTGGGTTTTGAGCCAGTCGAGAGTCTGTTGGCGAGTCTTGTCGAAGGGATGGCCGAAGCGGTCCTGATAGCGCGGCTTGTCGGTGGGCAGGTTATCGCCGATGACCATGGCGTCGGGGTCGCGGCGTCGCATCGCGGGGTCAGGGAAGTTGATGGCCAGGCCGTTGCGGGCCTTGGTGACGATGGCTTCGACGATGCGGCCGATGCCCTGGGCCTGAAAGATGGCCTCATAGACGCCGTGATCTTCGCGGTTGCCGTGACGCCAGTCTGTGGCGCCGGTGGCGCGGCCCAGAGCCCAGTCGAGCAACTGCTGGCGATTTTCCGGCGTCTGCACCAGCGGCGCGGCGGAGAGCACCTCGTGGACGTGGGCCGGCAGGTCCATCTCCGGCCAGCAGGACTGGAAGTCAAGGAGGGGCTCAGGTGCGACGGTGGCGGTCATGAAGGCAGCCTTTCCGGAGAGGAATATGGACTGGATTCCCGCTCAGCGCCAGAAAGTCCATGAAGCTTTTATCGCATCCCATGGTAGAGATGGCAGTGCGCTTCGTCACAGACGAGAAAGCGCAGGTTCGGAGCGGCCGCGACAGGCGTAAGAACAACTGCGGAGGTGCGGGCATCGCGAGTTGCGATGGGAAACTAGGAACCCCCGCCGAAGCCCTGGACGCGAAGGAGCAAGCCGGTGCCGCTGCGTAATTGCAGTGGACCCTTTTCCGAGACGAGAAGGATGTCTCCGACCGGGGTGGTGCGACCGGATTGGGCGATGCGAAGCCGGGGATAGCCGTAGACTCCGCAGGCGTCAGAAGAAAAAAGCCAGAGGGCCTGCGGCCGGCGGCTGCCTGCCACGATGCCGCGACAGGGCTTTCCCGGTTGAGTGCGGGGCAGGGCGAGGACGCCGTTGGGGACGGGTTGTCCGACGATGGTGAGGCCGGAGGTGACCGGGCCGCCGCCGCGGTAGACCTGCTCACCGCCGATCTGCTGTGTGGTGGCCGTCTCCGGTGTGGTGCCGCGGTCTGCCATGTCCTCGGGAACCTGGGCGTCCTCGACCTCAAGAAACGAGGCGAGCGCACGCAGGTCTACCTGCAGGGGGATGCGTTGGCGGCGTGCTGCCAGGGTGTCAAAGCGCAGCTCAACCGTGGCCTGCCCGTTCTGCAATGTCGCGACCTGTATCACGTGCCCTATGACCTTTGCGCCGCGATGAATCGATGTGCCGGGAATGTTCTGCATCACGATGGCCTGGATGGTTTGGCCGGAATGCGTCTTGCGGCTGTCGAGGCTTTTATCGAGGCTGACGGGCAGCAGGGCGCCCGCGGGCAGCGTGCTCTGCGCTACGGCGGCAAGCGGCAGCACAAGAGCGGCCATCCCTATCCACGTGCATCGCAAACTGACCTCCCAACGCACGCGACTGCTGCGTTCCTGTTGCTTTGGATTGGCGGGGCGGCGAGAAGGATGTCGATGCGGGCGAAAATTCATCTTGACGGCGGTGTCGGCGCGGTCCGGCGAGACGCTTTTGCCGGCTCTTACAAATTAGCTCCAAAGCTTTTGAACAAAGTGAGTATGCTGTTGCCATGCTTCCCCGCATGTCGAACCGACTCGGGACCGCGCTCCTCCTGCTGTGTGCCGTATGTGTGCCCCGGTTGCGGGCCGAGGCGTCGTCGTCGCCGGTTGTTCGCTACCACTTTGGCGACGACTCGGACGGCAGGCTGGGCTGGGCCGATCCGGATTTCGACGACAGCGCGTGGCCGGTGGCGCAGCAGGGGCGGTGGCTCGTGCCGCCCTTTCACTCGGATGGATTTGTCTGGGTGCGTGTGCAGGTGCCGGTGCGCAGGGATGCGGCGGGCCCGCTCGCTGTGCAAATCAGCAACCAGAACGCCTTCCTGATCGCAACGGAACTGTTTGTGAATGGCGTGCTTGTTGGCCGTCAAGGCAGCCTGCCGCCGGGGCCAGCGCCCGCTGCTT
>JAKBHH010000054.1 GCA_021836865.1 Acidobacteriota bacterium | reverse complement strand
GCCGGCATAAAAGCCTGCATCCATAAGGAATCGGGCCATGGGATGCGCCGCCGCGGGCTGCCCATTGATCGTCGTAATCAGCATGCCCTGACGTCCGCTGCGGACCATGCGCTGCTGGCCGCATGCAGACAGAAAGTGCGCGAGACCGGCGGCAACCTGTAAGCGCTCCGGCTCCTCCGGCGGCAAAAATACAAGCAGGTTTGGATTACCCCGGCGCATCCACGCAACCAGTTCGCCGTTGCGCAGGATCACCTCCGCATACGCGGCGCGTGTCAGCATGCGCGGCGCTGTCTCCGCATCGTCCTCCATTAAGGGAAGGTCTGGCCAGCGCAGGACTGATCCATAAGGATTGGCAGGATCTGCCGCCGACAGCTGGACGAACTCCGGCTTCTCTTCCGCAGGCTCCGAACGTAACTGGCGTAACAGGTCCACTGCCGCGGGCAAGGCAAACTGTGCCGCACCCAACCCCGCCACAAAATAGCCGCGCCGGATGCGCCCGCTCTCTTCCAGTGCCTTTAGCACGTTGTATACGGCGCTGAATCCGCCCGGCACGTTCTCCGCTGCAACCGCCTCGCGCGTCAGCACGCCATAGCGATTCAGCAGTTGCAAGGCCAGCGCATGAGCTGCCTCGGTCGCCGAGGGCATCGTCGCGCTGCCATCCAGCGCGCGGCGGGGCAGCGCCGACCATCGACCCTGCGCATTCGGGGGCGTGGTACGCCGCGAACGAAAGACCGAGCCAGTCTGCAAGCGTCGCGGCGCACGCGTGCTCTCAGGCCGCGCAATGTAGGCCCGCAAAGCATGCAGGGAATCGTTGGTTACCAGCCCGCGCCAGACCAGGGTCCACAACGCATCGATCGACTCGCCGGGATACCCGCCGCCCACGGCCTGGTGCAGCGGCTCAAAAAAGTTGGCGCCACCCGACTCCAGGATTGCCAGCAGCTTCTCTTCGCGTTCTGTCAGTGGCTCCGCCTGCACTCTTTGTTGTGTCAGCAGGGGCAACTTGTCTGCCAGGAAAAGCGCTATGCGGCCATCGTGCTCGCCCAGTGGTTCCACGCCAGCCCACGCTGCCTCTCCCGCCGCAATCAGCGTGTCGAGTCCCGACGCTTCGTAGTCCGCCGCACGGGCGGGTAGAATCGAAGACTCCAGCAGCGATGCCGGCAGCGGAGCACCCTGCAGGTTCTCAATCGCATCCAGCAGCGCATCCAGATGATGGGCATGCCCGGTGCGCCGCGGCGTGAGCACGCCTTGCCAGTGCGTTTGGAACCGCGCCAGCGTGTGCTGTTCCACCGGCTCGACTTCGCGCCGCAGCCTGGCTAGGGATTTGCGCCGAATCTGGCGCAGAATCTCCGCATCGCACCACTCGCGATGCAGCCCGCCGGGCCGAAATCCCCCCTCCAGGACACGTCCCTCATGCGCCAACAGGTGCAGAAATCTCTCCGTCGCGTCCTCATCCAGCGCAAAGCGCGCGGCCGCCTCCCGCAGAGTGAATGGCCCATGCGTCCGTGCATAGCGGCGCACAAGCTCCAGCACAGGCTGCGCCACCGGCTCCAGCAGTGCGGCGGGCAGACCGGGCGGCAGCGGAATCCCCAGCCCATCGCGATAGCGTGCCGCGTCCTCGGCGGCAATCACGCGCCGCTCCCCCGCAATGCGCAGCTCCAGCAAACGACGTGAGCGGATAAGCCGGTCCACATGCTGGAGGAGATCCGGCGCAGCCACCCTCCGCGTCAGCTCTTCCCGGGTCAAGTCACCGAGCCGCAGGCAGATATCGTGAATGCCATCCGGAGTCCGCGCTCGATGCGACTCGGCCAGGCACTGGGCAGCCTCTTCCACCTCGGCGATGGCATCCGCGTCAAGCAGTTCGCGCAGGTCGGCTTCTCCCAGCAGCTCACGCAACTGGTCCTGATCGATGGTGAGGGCTTGCGCGCGGCGCTCCGCCAGCGGCGCATCGCCATCATAGAGAAAATTCGCCACATAGCTGAATAGCAGCGACGAAGCAAAAGGCGACGGTTTCCGCGTCTCGACCACATGCACGCGAAGCCGCCGCTGCTCAATAGCGCGAAGGGTTTCAATCAGCGCGGGCATGTCAAACACATCGCGCAGGCACTCGCGATACGCCTCCAGCAGCAACGGAAACGACGGATAGCGCGAAGCCACACTGAGCAGGTCATACGAGCGCTTGCGAAGCTGCCACAACGGCGACCGCTGATCAGCCCGCCGCCTCGGCAGCAGCAGCGCTCGCCCGGCTGCCTCGCGAAAGCGTCCTGCAAACAATGCTGTCGAGCCAAGTTGCCGCAGCACAAGCTGCATGGCCTCCGCAGACTCCACAAGGATCCAGTCCGCGTCGGGTGGTTCCTCGGTGTCAGCAAAGCGGAGCACAAAACCGTCGTCGCCCCACAGCGTCTCCACCTCCGCCCCGCCCGCTGCGCGAATCCGCGCGCTCACCGCCATCGCCCACGGAATATGGATCCGGCTGCCAAATGGCGTCAACACGCAGACCCGCCAGTCGCCCAGCTCGTCGCGTACCCGCTCCACCACAATCGTCCGGTCGTCGGGAATCTGCCCGGTTGCAGCCTCCTGGTCGGCCAAAAACTGCAGCAGATTCTCCGCCGCACCGGGATCCAGGTCGTGCTCCGTCACAAGCCGGGTCAAAGCTGCCGGCTTCGGCAAGGCCCGCAGCTCCCGCACCATCGCGCCGATCCGCCGCCCAAACTCCAGCGGACGCCCCGGCCCGTCACCCTTCCAGAACGGCATCTTGCCCGGCTCACCGGGTGCCGGTACCACCAGCACACGGTCATGCGTAATGTCCTCAATTCGCCAGGTCGAGGCGCCCAAAATGAATGTCTCGTTGGGATGAGATTCGAAGACCATCTCCTCGTCCAGCTCGCCCACGCGCACGGATTTGCCTTCCGTGTGGGCCAGAAAGACGCCATAAAGTCCCCGGTCCGGAATCGTCCCCGCGTTCAGGATGGCCAGCCGCGCGGCCCCGTCTCGCGCCGTCACCACGTTCCGGATGCGATCCCAGGTTAGCCGCGGACGCAGCTCGGCAAACTCGTCTGAAGGGTAGCGCCCGCTCAACAGGTCCAGCAGCCCGTCGAAACTCGCCCGGCTCAGGCCGGCGAACGGCGCCGCCCGGCGCACCATATCGTAGAGAAAATCCACAGAGACTTCCGGCCGGTCCTCCGCAACCACGTCCCTGCGTGGCGAGGTGCCCTTCACTTTGGCGGGCGGCCTCGGCGTCACCGCGCCCGGCGGATGGGCCACAATGGCCACCAGCTGCTGTGCCAGTACGTCCAGGGCGTTGCGCGGGTAGCGCGTCGACTCGATGTGCCCCTCATGCATCGCTCTGGTTACGGCCGCGCACGCCACCAGATCGGCACGGTACTTGGGGAACAGGACGCCCTCGCTCACCGCGTCCACCGAGTGCCCCGCCCGGCCGATCCGCTGCATCCCGCTCGCCACAGACGGCGGCGCCTCGATCTGGATCACCAGGTCTACGGCGCCCATGTCGATCCCAAGTTCCAGGGTAGAGGTCGCGCAGAGCGCCTTGATCTGCCCGGCCTTCAGTTGCTCCTCGATCACGGACCGCTGGGCTGCGGCGAGCGATCCATGGTGTGCGCGGGCAATCGGCTCGCCCGCCAGTTCGTTCAGCGCTCCGGCCAGCCGCTCGGCAACCTGGCGGCTGTTGACGAAGAGAATGGTCGAGTTTCGTTCCCGGATCAGCTCCAGCAGGCGAGGGTGAATCGCATTCCAGATCGACACGCGCCGGGGCACCTGCGAGGCTGGGCCGCTCGGAATCTCCTCCATCGCGCCAAGCCGCGCCATATCTTCAACTGGAACTTCTACTCTCAGGTTTAATTGTTTCTTATAGTTTGCATTAACAATTGTCACAGGCCGGTACTGGATTAGCCTCTCAGCAACCTCATCTCCTGCCGGGACCACACCTGCTGATTCCTCATCTTTTACTTTATTTATAGGTTCATAACATGCACTTTCATTGGGAGTTACGTCAAGAGGTATTTGAATTCCATGCGCGAATTTCTTCCCGATTTCCACCCCCCCGAGAAAACGTGCAACTTCCTCCAGAGGACGCTGAGTTGCCGACAAACCAATCCGCTGCAGCGGCCGTTTTGTCAGAGCCTCCAGCCGCTCCAGAGTCACGGTCAGATGTGCTCCTCGCTTGGTCGGCACTAACGAATGGATTTCGTCAATGATGACCGTATCGACCGTACGTAGGGCCTCTGACGCCTGCGAGGTCAACAGGAGGTAGAGAGACTCCGGGGTGGTAATAAGAATGTCGGCGGGCTGGCGGCGAAACCTGGCCCGCTCACGTTGAGGCGTGTCGCCTGTGCGGACGCTGATCTCCGGCTCGCGGAACGGGACACTCATCCGCCGGGCCATATTGGCGATCCCGGCCAGGGGTGATCGCAGATTGCGCTCCACATCCACGGCCAGGGCCTTGAGTGGTGAAACGTACACAATCCGGCAGCCCCGGCTCGTGCCTTCCGGCTGCGGATGGAGCATCAATCGGTCCAGGCACCACAGAAATGCAGTCAGCGTTTTGCCGGTGCCTGTCGGTGCCAGGATCAGCGCGCTTTCGCCGCGCGCAATGACCGGCCAGCCCAGACGCTGCGGCGCTGTTGGCTCGTCAAACACCGCCCTGAACCACTCCGTCGTGACGCGATGGAAGCAGGCAAATGGATCTGTGTGCGGGCTGGAATGGGAAAAGGGCATGCGTGTCCTTGAGCATAACGCGCCACCCAGGCGAAGAGGAAGCGAACAGGCAGACAATTCCATCAAGCCTGATCCCGGATCGATGCCGTCTTGTTCCTGGGCTAGATGTGTCGGTCCCGCTGTTAGCATGAGGTTGCCATGCGGGAACATCTCGCTACTTTGCTGGACGACTTTCGCCGTTTCGATCGCCAGATCGCCATCGTGCGTACCCAGGGCGTTCGCAGGCGCATCGCCACCTACGGGGAACTCGCCCATCAGGCCGGGAGGTTTGCCGCTCTGCTGGCGGCGCGCGGCATCGGACCCGGTGACCGTGTCGTGCTCTGGGCCGAAAACAGCGCGGAATGGATCTCCGCCTTTTACGGCATCCTGCTGCGGGGCGCTCTTGCCGTCCCGCTCGATGCCTACGGCAGCGCCGAGTTTGCCGCGCGCGTCACAGCCGACGTGCGGCCCAGACTCGTCGTGGGGGACAGTGTCCTCCTGCAGCGTCTCCCGGACCCCTGGCAGCGCGTGGCCTTTGAAGACTGGTTCACTGTCCTGCCCGCTCAGGAAGCCGGACCGGTTCCCGGGCTTGGCCACGATACGCCGCTGCAAATCCTCTTCACTTCCGGAACCACAGGCGAACCCAAAGGCATCGTCCACACGCACGGCAACGTCCTCGCCAGCGTTGGCCCCATTGAGCAGGGCGCGCAGCCCTATATGCGCTATGAGCGCATCGTGCATCCTCTGCGCTTCCTCCACACGCTGCCTCTCAGTCATGTCTTCGGCCAGACGATGGGGTTGTGGGTTCCGGCGATTTTTGCGGCAGAGGTGCACTTTGAGAGCCGCCTGGTAGCACCGCGATTGATAGAGACGATCCGGCGCGAGCGCATCTCCGTGCTATGCGCCGTGCCGCGCGTCATGGCCTTGCTCAAGACGCATCTTGAATCCACACAGCCGGGGCTTGCGGAACGGGTGGCAGCCGCAGACGGCATCAAGGCATGGCAGCGCTGGTGGGCCTTCCGCGACATCCACCGTGCGTTCGGCCTCAAGTTCTGGGCTCTCGTCTCAGGCGGCGGCGCGCTTGGCGGCCCGCTTGAAAAGTTCTGGGCTGCACTTGGTTTTGTCGTTGTGCAGGGCTACGGCATGACGGAAACGACCGCCCTCATCACCCTCAATCATCCCTTCCATGTGGCCAGCGGCACCATCGGCAAGCCTCTCCCCGGCAGGGAGGTCAGGATCGGCCCTGACGGCGAAGTCCATGTGCGCGGGCCCATGATCTCCAGCGCGACCTGGCAAGCCGGCAAGCTGCAGCAGCGCGACTCCGAATGGCTCGCCACCGGCGACCTGGCCGAGCAGCAGCCGACCGGCGAGCTGCGCTTCCTGGGCCGCAAAAGCGAAACTATCGTCACCGCCTCCGGGGTGAACATCCACCCGGAAGATCTGGAATCCGCCATCGAGCAGGAGTCCGTCATTGCCGCCTGCGCTGTCGTCCCCGTAGAGACCCCCAATGGTCCAGAACCCTTCGCCGTGCTCGCCGTGCGCGGCACTGCGGGTGAGGCTGAGGTCGCCGCCGCCATCGCAAGCGCCAACACGCGCCTGGCGGAGTTCCAGCGCGTGCGTCGCTGGGCGTTCTGGCCCGAGCCCGACCTGCCGCGCACCTCCACCGGCAAGGTGCGACGCAAGCCCGTGGCCGAATGGCTGGCCAATCAACAGGTGCCGGCCAACGACGCCACAGGGGCAGCAGCGCACAGCGATTGGCTGGTGGCGCTCATATCCGAGATTACCGGCGAAGCTGCAGCGGGCTCCGGCGACGAGTTGCGCCTCAGCGAAGACCTTCGTCTCGACAGCCTGGGTCGCGTACAACTCGCCGCAGCGCTTGAAGAGCGAGTTGGAGCACTCCCCGCCGACCCCGGCATCGATAGCCTGGAGACCCTGGGCGAGCTGCGCCATCTCATTCCTGGCGGTGAACGAGAACGCAGCGTGCGGAATTCAGGTGCCGGTGATCCGCAGCTCAGGTCGTATGAGCTTAACCCTCCGGGTTTTCTCGATGCATCGCTAGCCCAGACACAGACGGCTCCGGGCGATCCTGGCGCACCTTCTGAGACTCCGGCGATCGAAGAAACTGACCGCCATATCTACCCGCAATGGCCCTGGAGGAAACCCGTCGCTTGGATACGCACCGCATTCCAGGAAGCCGTGGCCCGGCCTCTCACATGGCTGCTCGCCAGCCCGCGCGTCACCGGACAGCCCGGCGTCGGCTTCTCAGAGCCGATGCTCATCATTGCCAACCATGTGACGACCTTCGATGGCCCACTCGTCGAGTACGCGCTGCCCGGCCCCATGCGCCGCCGCATGGCCGTCGCGATGTCCGGTGAAATGCTGGATGACTACCGCCACGCACTCAACCCCGATCACCCCCCGGGGCAGAGACAGCGGATGCTGACAGGGCCGCTGGCTTATCTACTCCTGACGGCGCTTTACAATGTCTTCCCGCTGCCGCGCGGCAAAGGATTCCAACGGAGCTTTGCCCATGCCGGCAAAGCGCTCGACCACGGCTATCATGTTTTGGTGTTTCCTGAGGGAACCCGCTCACTCACCGGTGCCCTGGCGCGCTTTCGGCCCGGGATCGGCATCCTTGTCAAGCAGACCGGTGCCCAGGTTCTACCTGTCGCGCTTTGCGGTCTCGGCGAGTTAAGAATGGAGACTCGCAGTTGGTTCCGCTCAAACAAGTTGGAAATCCGCGTGGGACAACCCATCCGTTTTGGCCCACTTGAAACCGAGGCAGCCATCACGGAAATGCTGCACGCGACCATTGAGTCCATGCTCAACAGCCATTAGCCGCCCCCTGCCTGCCCTTTATTGCACGCTCGCGGAGACCTGGGATGCCGGCGTCGCCATCTGAAGCGTCTCCAGGGATCCCTTGTTTTGCCCAGTGCTCCGCGAGTACAAATCCATGCCCAGAGCGGTAGGCGCAAGGGTAAAATCATCTGTTTCAGAAAAATAGCTTGAACGGGACCGCTTCGTCAGCAGGCCCAGTTCAGCCAGGTGCTGGACGTCCCGGTCGACTCGCACCATATCTCCCACCCCGGTGGCCCTCTTCAGTTGTTCAACCGAGCACACCACAGGTTCAGGCGTTGGTGAACCTGTTTCAGCCATGCTACGCGCCGACCTTCCGCACACCATCGTCAGAATCCGTGCCTGATTCACATTCAATTGGCTCAGCAGTTGAATCAGGTTCAGGCTTTGCCTGTCGCTCCCGGGCAACTTGCACGAAGACATCAGCAGATTCGCCCACAGCTCCCGCGTCCAGTCGATCTCAGCCCAGGACCCGTTCTCCAGAATCAGCTTCAGCACTTCGGGATGAACCTGCATTGTGGAATTGCCTGTGTCTGAGTCAAGGTGACTATCGGCTTTGAGAGCGATCTCAATCGCGCTTTCCGTCCTGAAGCTTCCTAAGCTGCTACGCAGCATTCTGCTGGTCTGCTTTCCCGCTGAGGGACAAATGCGCTGTATAAATGCCTCCGCGCGCGCTACCCGGAACTCCCGGACGATGTCCACAGGCTCAATTGGGTCGTTTGTATCGCGATTTCTGTTCTCCCAAAGATGCACCACCGTGCCCGACGTGTGGACAAAGGAGAGGCCTACCCCGTCCATGCCGAATCGCACTGGCCTGGCCCGGAGCACAATGCGATTTTCTGCGCTTTCTTCCGGCTGCCCCTGGCGCTGCAGCGTCAGCTCCACCGGCGACCCAATGGGCCAGCGAGTCGAGGTAAGCAGGTACATCCCCGTCGCACTGATGTTGCAGACTGTATCGGGGCAAGGTGCAGCGCCCTCTGTGTGGTAGGCAACCAGCCCGGGGACCTCCCGGCGCTCAGCCCGCCCCACGCGGGATATGACAGGTTGATCGAGCCAGTCCTTCAGTGATCGCATATACCCTCCTGTCGCCTTCCATAAGGATCCAGTTTGCCTGAGTGCGCGCGGTCAAAAGCACTATAGAGGTGCTTCGAAATCAAATCTAGCACTCTCTTTTGTGCAGACAAAATCATACACTTAAGTTGTAGATGCTGACCGAACCGATCGGGCTGTATGCTCTCCAGCGAACCTGCTGAAATGCCTGTGCCGCACGAACCAGCGCCAAGATCCTGCTGCCATCCGCATCGTCCCAGACGGTTCCACCTGCGGTGGACAATCAGAGCCAAAGTATTTGGATGCAACAGGGTACAAGATCGCTTCCCGGAGGGCAAAGGCAGGCTCCTCCCGAACCCGTACCGGCCTTGCCGCAAAAAAACGAAAGTACATTCCTACCCCTGTACCTTTGAGTTTGTATTGCCAGATTCTGCCCGACAGCACAGGTCGCCACACGATTGAGCAGGTTGATCCTGTGATCGGCCCGGCGCAGGAACAGAATCCCACTGTCGCTCGACACCTGCTCGGCCGTGAAACCGGTTTCTACCCGGTGTGAAAAATGTGCTGCAGCCGAGAAGACTTCTTGATTGCACGCCATCAGGAGAAAGGCCGTCTCTCTGCGGCGAAGACTACGATTCGACACCGCAGTTATGCCACGGAAAAAACGGCCTTTCCAACTATCCTTTTCCCTCAGGCTCTCCGCTTCAACTATCGCGGGCGAGCGATGCAGGTTAGTGGTTGCCCTTGCCGATACCGAAGATCCTTTGCAGGAGGTTGCGGTGATCCGGTGGATGGTCGCAGGTGTCCATCGGTACGGTTCCATTCAGAAATGCCGCATCGTAATCGTCCGGGCAGGAGGCATCGCTCAGCAGATTCGTCGCTTTGTCGAGGCTGACAATCTGCACGCCATCGGGCGGGACGAACTCGTGGGCATCAGAGTATTGCGGCAGCGCGACTGCCCGCTTCATGAACTCGGCCCAAATGGGCGCAGCTGCGTGTGCGCCTTCGAGCTTGATGTCGGTGTAGTCGTCGTTCCCCACCCACACGACGCAGAGAAGATTCGTTGTGAATCCGGCAAACCAGGCATCGTGGTCGGTTCCGGTCTTGCCTGCGGCGGGCGCGTAAAAGCCCATGTTGCGCACGCCGGCGCCAGTTCCGCAGTAGTCTCGTCCTCCGATCTCGCAGCCATCGCTCCCATTGCCTTGCAGAACAGCTTCCAGCATGTTGGTGGTCAGGTAAGCCACGCGCGGATCGAGCACCTGCCGCGACGCAGGCGTGAAGTCCTTGATGACGTCGCCCTGGGGCGTGCGCACGCTGGCAAGCATCCACGGGTCGAGATGCAGGCCGTTGTTGGCAAAGACGGTGTAAGCCCCTGCCATGTCGAGAGGTGTTGCGTCATAAGCGCCAATGGCCATTGCTGGCGTCGCCAGCGCACTCTTGATGCCCGCGTCGCGGGCAAGCGCGGCCACGCGGTCAAAGCCAACCATACCCGCCAAAGCAATCGTTGCGTTGTTATCGGAACGCTGCAGCGCGTAGCGCGCTGTAATCTCGCCATAGTATTCGCCCTTGTAGTTGCGCGGCGTGTACTCCTGAGGCGTGCCTACATCGTAGGTGGTTTGCTGGTCGTTCAGCATGGTGATAGGCGAGAAGAGTACGTTCTGCCCCGGCAGCATCGTACCTTCCACCGCCGTTTGGAAAGCAGCAGCATACACAAACGGCTTGAAAATAGAGCCCGTGGGCCGCTTGGCCATTGCGTGATTCAACTGCGACGAGCCATAGTTGCGCCCGCCCACCAGAGCCAGCACCTGGCCCGTGTGCGGATTGAGCGCCACCAGCGCGACCTGCGGATACACATACGGCTTTCCCAGCTTCTTGTCGCGTGCGTGTACGTGGTCAACCTGCTCATCAATCGAATGGACCGTAGAGTCCACCGCCGCGGTTGCAATTTGTTGCAGGTCCGGATCGAGTGACGTATAAATCCGAAGCCCTTCGCGATTGAATTCGCTGTCGCCCAGTTTCTGGCCCAGCTCGTCGCGCACAAGATCGACGAAGTAGGGCGCCTCACTGGCGTCCACGCTGCCGGGCGTGAGATGTAGCGGCTCTGCCTTGGCCTGTTCGGCTTCGTCCTTGGTAATAGCGCCTGTTTCCACCATTGAATCCAGAACGATGTTGCGCCGCTCGATGGCGCGGTCGGCATGGCGGAAGGGCGAGAAATAATTGGGCCGCTGAATCATGCCGGCCAGCAGCGCACTCTCGGAGAGCGTCAACTGGCGAACGTCTTTGCCGAAGTAAGCCTGCGACGCCTCGCCGAAGCCATCAATCGAGAAGCTGCCGCGCTGGCCCAGGTTGATCTGGTTGGCGTACATCTCGAAGATCTGCTTTTTGCTGAAGCGATGTTCGAGCTGGAAGGTGATGACGATTTCGATGATCTTGCGTTTGAGGCGCTTCTCCGGTGAAAGGAAGAAGCCGCGGGCCAACTGCATGGTCAGCGTGGAGCCGCCCTGCTGCTTCTGCCCGGTGGCGACGTCACGGATACCGGCTTCAATCAGGCGGCCGTAGTTGACGCCGCTGTGCTCGAAAAAACGGCGGTCTTCAATGGCGAGCACGGCCTGGACGAGATTTGGCGGAATCTCGTCGTAGGTGATGAGACGGCGCTTGGTGCGGTTGGCGTCTTCACTGAGGCCGGTGATGAGCAGAGGCTCGAGTTCATAACTCGACAGCGGCTGTCCGTGGTCATCGGTGATGGAGGTGATGGTGCCGTTGCTGATGCGGATGGTTGCCGCGTCTTCAGAGTGGTACGACTGCGGGCCGGGATGCACGGTGAGAGACAGTGGACCCTCGGAGTAACTGCCCATGGGCGACGTGCTGGAGGCGCCGTCGGTGGTATAGCCTGCCTCGCGCAGTTCGCCGGCGATGAGCCGGATGCCGATCTTTTGCCCAGGCCGGAGCTCGCGCGGAGCCGCATAGATCTTGGCGGTATTGGCAAAGAGCGGCTCCTTGAGCCGCGCATCTACAATGCCCTGATACTTGAAGTAATAGAAGAAGAACACGCTGAGGCCGAGGACGCCGGCAGCGAGCACGCAGACGAGCGCGCCGCCGAGCAGGACCTTCTTCACAGAGAGCGCTCCGGGCTTCGGCAGTTTGATTTTGACCTTCATGCACTCTCCGTTGGTTTGATTCTTACGCGTTCACCTGCGTGAGCAGTGCGTCTTCCTGCACGCGCTCTTTGACGTGCGCGACGACATCGCTCAGTGCGACATCAACGCTGGAGGATATTGCGCGGCTGACCAACTCGACCTGGCCGCTCGCGGCCTTCTTACCGACGTTGATGCGATAGGAAATTCCGACCAGATCGGCATCTTTGAATTTGACGCCGGCGCGCTCGTCTCTGTCATCCAGCAAAACGTCGAGGCCCGCGGCTTCCAGTTCTGCGGCGAGCTTTTCGCCGGTCTCGCGCAGAGCCGTGTCGGCCACGTTGGTCACAGTGACCACGACGGTGAAGGGCGCGATGGAGGCGGGGAGCCAGAATCCGTTGGCGTCGTTCGATTGCTCAATGGCCGCCGTGAGGATGCGTTCGATGCCGATGCCGTAGCTACCCATGATAGGCGTGACTTCTTTTCCGTTGGGGTCGAGGACGCGCGCGCCCATGGACTCGGAGTACTTGTAGCCGAGCTTGAAGATATGGCCGACTTCAACGGCCTTGCCGACGACGAGCTTTCCGCCGCAGTTGTCTTTCGGGCAGGCTTCGCCTTCATTCACGTTGCGAATGTCGGCAGCCAGAGTCCAGGTGAAGTCGCGGCCGGGCGTGACATTGCGGAGGTGATAGTCGAGCTTGTTGGCTCCGCAGACCATGTTCTTACGGCCTTCGAGGGATTTGTCGATGAGGACAGTAAGACCTTCGCCGAGCGGCTTGGCGTCATGCTTGAGGCCGACGGGCCCAAGATAGCCCGCGGGGCCGTTCATGTATTGCGTCAGCTCTTCGGCCTGCATGGTACGAAGCTCTGCAGCGCCGATGGCGCCGAGCAATTTGGTCTCATTCACCTGGTGGTCGCCGCGCAGAAATGTGGTGACGCCGTGCCAGGAGTCCTTCGCGCCGTTGGTGCCGCGCTTGAGCGCCATGTAGGCCACGCACTTGATGTCGCTTGCCGGAGAGATTTTGAAGAAGGCGGCCACGTCGGCGATGGCCGCGCAGCCGGGCGTGTGCACGAGCTCCGGCTTGCCGTCGCCGGTCGGCTCTATCTCGGCTACGGGTTCAAGGCGCGAGATGGCCTTTTCAAGATTCGCCGCGTAGCCGCAGACCGGGCAGCTTGCGATCAGGTCTTCGCCGGCATCGGTGTAGACCATGAACTCCTGCGATTGTGAGCCGCCCATCGCGCCGGAGTCAGCCTCGACGGCGACGAACTTCAGGCCACAACGCGTGAAGATGCGGCGATAGACCGCGTCGTGCAGGTCAAAGCTCTTGTCGAGTCCGGCGGGATTGAGATCGAAGGAGTAAGAGTCCTTCATCGTGAACTGGCGCACGCGCAGCAGGCCGGACTTGGGCCGCGGCTCGTCGCGGAACTTGGTCTGAATCTGGTACCAGATCTGGGGTAACTGCTTGTAGCTGCGCAGCTCATTGCGCGCAATGGCGGTCATGATCTCTTCGTGAGTCATGCCCAGGCAGAGGTCGGCGCCTTTGCGGTCCTTGAGGCGGAACATGTTCTCGCCCATGCCAGTCCAGCGGCCGCTCTGCTCCCACAGGTCACGCGGGAGAATTGCGGGCAGGTAAAACTCCTGGCCGATCTGGTCCATCTCTTCGCGGACGATGCCGATGATCTTGTTCAGCGAGCGCTGGCCGAGGAAGAGATAGTTGTAGATGCCCGCACCAAGCTGGCGAATGTAGCCGGCGCGGAGCAGGAACTTGTGGCTGGCCACTTCGGCGTCTGCCGGGGCCTCGCGAAGAGTGGGCACAAAGAGCTTGGACCAACGATGCATAAAAAGTGTGCGGAACTTTCCCGTCCGAACGGGCGGACGCAAGGCGATTCATCGACAGCATTCATTCTAAATGTTCGCTCCACAGAAGCGGCCCCTCAGCACGAGTTGGTTCAAAAGCTCAGGTGTAGAATTCTTCGCGAAGAGGAGATCGCTCATGCAAATCTCCGAGATGGTTCCTCGTGCCAGGAGACTCGCGCGTCGGCTGATTCAATGGGGGCTGAAGTTCTTCATACTCGGCATCGGAATCACCTTGCTAATTCTCTTTCTCGGGTTATTTGGCGTTTCGTTCGGAGTCGGGTGGCAGCTCACATTTCAACTTGGGATAGCGATTTCGATGTCTTTTGGTTTCACACCCTTACTCGTGGGATGCGCTCTTTTGATATGTGCATCTTTCTACGAAGCGATCCTCGAAATAAGAGTTACTCGAAAAAAGGCTAGATAGGCTATCTATGGCTGCGTGATCTGCACAATGGACTCTCAGATCAGTTCGACGCCCCACAGATCGTGCAGATGGACCACGCCTTCCACGCGCTGCTCTACGTCGACGACGACGAGCGACGTAATCTTGCGCTCTTCGAGGATGGCCAGCGCCTTTGCGGCAAGCTCATCTGCGCCAATCGTCTTGGGATGTGCGTTCATGGCTTCGCCGGCGGTTTTGCTGAGGGCCGCGCCGCCTTCGCGTTCCAGCAGGCGGCGCAGGTCGCCGTCACTGATCACGCCGCGCAGGCGGCCGCCCTCCTGCACGGTGGTCAAGCCGAGCTTCTTCGAGGACATCTCGTAGATCACGTCAGTCATGGGCGTCGCGGGCGCAACCATGGGCACTTCGTCGCCGGAGTGCATCAGGTCGCGCACCTTGGCGAGTTGCTTGCCCAGCTTGCCGCCGGGGTGCAGCTCGGCAAAGTCCTCGGCACGGAAGCCCTTGCGCAGGCTTACCGCGACAGCCAGCGCATCGCCCAGCGCCAGCATCGCCGTAGTGGAAGCGGTGGGCGCAAGGTTCAGCCCGCAGGCCTCGCGCTGCACGCTGCAGTCCAGCGCCACATCGCTGGCTTGCGCGAGCGTGGATCGCAGATTGCAGCAGAAGCTGATGAGCGCGTCGCCTTTGCGCTTGAGCGTGGCCAATAGTCGCAGAATCTCCTCGGTTTCGCCGCTGGCCGAGAGCGCGATCACCACATCGCCGGGCATGAGCACGCCCAGGTCGCCATGCACGGCCTCGGCCGGGTGCAAAAAGAGCGCCGGGCTGCCAGTGGAACTGAGAGTTGCCGCAATTTTCTGCGCGATGATGCCGCTCTTGCCCATGCCGGTGACGACCACACGGCCACTACCCGCGCCGCAGCGCACAATCAGCTCGATGGCTCGGTCAAACGCGCCGGCCATCGACCCTTCCAGCCGCGCTGCCAAGGCTTCCAAGGCGGCCGCCTCGGTGCGTACTAACTCCGCGGGCCTGATGCTGGCCTGATCGTTCTCGTGGCTCATCGGTCTCTGATGGTATCAGCTTCCAGCCCTTCAATTGGCATGTGCGCTGCTCTCGACGGTTTCATTCCAGGGAGCCGGGCTCGTACAATCATTCTTAGAGGTCTAGTCCCTGTGAAACGCAATACGGTAGTTCTATTCGTGGTCTTGTTCCTGCTGGCGGGGTTTGGCTGGGCGGGCTGGGCCAACTGGGAATATCGCAAGCAGGCCGCTGCGCGCGCCGCTGCGATGGCTGCCCCCGCAGAGCTGGTGATGGCTGCCGAGGGCGATCTGCCCCCCAGTATTGTTCCCCTGATGCATAAGCCGGCGCCCGATTTTACGCTGGAGGACCTGAGCGGCAGAAAGGTCTCTCTGGCCAACTACAAGGGCAAGGCCGTGCTGGTTAATTTCTGGGCCACCTGGTGCGGCCCGTGCAAGATTGAGACGCCCTGGCTGGTGGATCTACGCAACCAATATGCGCCGCAGGGGTTTGAGATTCTGGCCGTCTCAGAGGATGATCTGGACCTGGGCGACAAGCAGAAGTTGAGCGAAGAGAAGCAGGAGATTGCGCACTTCGCCCAGCAGATGCACATGCCCTACCCTGTACTGCTGGACGGCGATGCCATCAGCAAGCCCTACGGCGGGCTCGACTCGCTGCCCACGTCTTTCTTTGTGGATCGCAATGGGAATGTTGTGGCGGCGCAAGTGGGGCTTACGTCAAAGGATGAGATTGAAGGCAACATCCGCAAGGCTCTGGGAGCGGTGAAGTGAGGAGGCTTAGCGACAGAATGCGCAATGCGGCGATACTGGTGATGACCATTGCCGCGATTGCAGTGCAGGCCCAGTTCGCGCTGCAAGATAAAGCGAGCGGGTCGTTTGAAAAGGGACCGTCGGTCGTGTATCTCTTTCCTGAGCAGGTGACCGTGCCCGCAGGCAAAGCCAGCACCATGGCTCTGCACTTTCGCATTGGCCAGGGTCTGCATATCAACTCGCATACGCCCAAGGACGCCTATCTGATTCCCACGACGCTTTCCATTCCGGCTGCCTCCGGGGTGAGGCTGGATGGAGCGACTTATCCGGCTGGCGCTGAATTCACCTTGCCGGTTGACCCAAGTACAAAGCTCAGCGTCTACACAGGCGAGTTTGTCATCACGGCGCAGATTGTGGCCGAGCGCGGCAATCATCTTGTCCAGGGCGCGCTGCACTATCAGGCCTGCGACAACAACGCCTGCATGCCGCCGAAGACTATTCCGGTGGCGATTGACGTGATCGGGAAGTAGAACCCAGGTACAACCGCCCATGCGGGCGATTTGTGAGCGCCTGCCCCATCACAGGTGCCGAGCGTCTGCAGCTTTGCAGGTGGTCTACGCTTCTGATTTTTTTTCGATCTTGGCCCATGTGTCTTTTAGAGGCAGCGTCCGATTGAATACCATGTGGTCCGGCGTCGAGTCCGAATCCACGCAGAAGTAGCCGACTCGTTCGAACTGGAAGCGGTCCTCAAGCTTGGCGTTGGCGAGCGAGGGCTCCAGCTTTGCGTCGGCAAGGACTTCCAGCGAGTTGGGATTCAGGTTGTCGAGGACGCTCCCGCCTTCTTCAACGTCGTTGGGATCGGGCTTCAAGAAGAGCTTGTCGTAGAGTCGAATTTCAGCCGAGATGGCGTGGGCGGTCGAGACCCAGTGGATGGTGGACTTGACTTTACGGCCGTCGGGAGAGTTGCCGCCGCGGCTGGCCGGATCGTACGTGCAGTGGACCGCAACAATGCTGCCGGTCGCGTCTTTTACCACGCTCTGTGCGGTGATGAAGTAGGCGTTGCGCAGGCGCACCTCTTTGCCGGGGGAGAGCCGGTAGTACTTGGGGGGAGGGACTTCGCGGAAGTCGTCCTGCTCCATATAGATCTCGCCGGAAAAGGGAACCTGGCGGGTGCCGGCGGCGGGGTCTTCGGGGTTGTTGGCCACCTCAACGAACTCCTCTTGACCTGCGGGGTAGTTGTCGATGACGAGCTTAAGTGGGCGCAGCACGGCCATGGCGCGGTTGACGCGGCGGTTGAGGTCGTCGCGCTGGAAGTGCTCGAGCATTTCAATGTCTGTAATCCCGTTGGTGCGCGAGACACCGGTGGAGGTGCTGAAGGTGCGGATGGCTTCCGGCGTGAAGCCGCGGCGGCGGAAGGCGGAGAGGGTGGGCATACGGGGATCGTCCCAGCCGTGAACATGCTTCTCTTGCACAAGCTGCAGCAGCTTGCGCTTGCTGAGGAGGGTGTATGTGATGTTGAGGCGGTCGAACTCAATTTGCTGGGAGGGGAAGATGCCGAGCTGCTCGATGTACCAGCGGTAGAGGGGCTGGTGATCAGTGAATTCGAGGGTACACATGGAGTGGGTGACGTGCTCGATGGAGTCCGACTGGCCGTGCGCGTAGTCGTACATCGGGTAGATGCACCACTCGTCGCCGGTGCGGTGGTGCGTGGCATGGAGGATGCGGTACATCACCGGATCGCGCATGTTGAGATTGGGCGAGGTCATGTCGATCTTGGCGCGGAGGACGCGCGAGCCGTCGGGGAACTCGCCGGACTTCATGCGGACAAAAAGATCCAGATTTTCCTCAACCGTCCGGTTGCGAAAGGGGCTGTCTTTGCCGGGCTCGGTAAGCGTGCCGCGGTACTGCCGAATCTGGTCGGCGGAGAGATCATCGACATAGGCCTTGCCAGCCTTGATGAGCTCTAAAGCCCACTCGTAGAGCTGCGGGAAGTAGTCAGAGGCGTAGCAGAGCCGGTCCCATTCAAAGCCGAGCCAGCGCACGTCTCTCTGGATGGAATCGACGTACTCCTGTTCCTCTTTTTCAGGGTTCGTGTCGTCGAAGCGCAGGTTGGTCTTGCCGCCGAACTCGTCGGCGAGGCCAAAGTCGAGACAGATGGCCTTGGCGTGGCCGATGTGGAGGTAGCCGTTGGGCTCGGGGGGAAAGCGTGTCTGGACAAGGGCGTCGCCGTACTTTCTGGTGCGCACATCCTCGGCGATGATGTCGTGGAGGAAGTTGGAGGCGGTGCGAGCCTCCTGACTTTGAATGCCTTGGCTTTCTGAATTTCTGTTCGTCATAGCTACGATTCCTCAGGCAACGGGTGGGACGCTGTCCTCAAACGACTGATTGAAGTCTTTGTTCGGCGTGGCGGATGCGGGCAAGGCAGACTTCGCGCCCCAGCACTGCCATGGTTTCAAAAAGCGGCGGAGCATTTTTGCGTCCGCAGACGGCAACCCGAACGGGTTGGAACATCGGCCCGGCCTTCAAACCAAGGTGCGCGGCTGCGGCTCGAAGAGCCTGGTCGAGTGAGTCGTGATCGAAAGAGCTTGTGGCCAGCACCTTCTGTGCTTCCTGCAAGACGCGCAGGGCCAGCGCGGCATCACCCTTCTGCGGAATCAAGTCGGCAGGGTCATAGGGTGCAAGCTGGTCTGTGAAAAAGAAATCGGCGGCGGAGACGGCCTCGCGCAGCAGCTTGATGCGCTCGCGGATGAGCGGCGCAACGGCGGCGACTTTACCGGGCGTGGGATGGAAGCCGGCCTCTTCCAGGAATGGCGCAATCTTTACGCCAAGCTCTTCCATAGGCAGCGCGCGCAGATGCTCGGCGTTGAGCCACTGGGCCTTGGGGTCAAAAGGGTCTTCTTCCGTAAAGTTCACGACGGCGTTCGCGCGATTCACACCCTCCAACGTGAAAAGCCCAATCAGTTCGTCCAGCGTCATGAACTCGCGGTCGTTCTTCGGCGACCAGCCGAGGAGGCAGAGGAAGTTGATGAAGGCCTGGGATAGAAAGCCGGCATCGCGATAGGTGGTGACACTGACGACCGGACCGTGGCGGCGTTTGGAGAGTTTGGTGCCATCGGGCGCCACCAGCAGCGGAAGATGAGCGAACTGCGGCGGGTCAATGCTGAAGGGCTCGGGGCCTAGAGCCTCGAAGATAAGCAGGTGCTTGAACGTGTTGGTCAGGTGATCCTGGCCGCGGATGATGTGGCTGATGCGCAGGTCGGCGTCGTCGACGCACGAAGCGAGGTGGTAGGTGGGCATGCCGTCAGAGCGCAACAGGGCGAAGTCCTCAACCTCATCGGCCAGCTTGGACTGCGGTCCGTAGACGGCATCGGTGAAGCGGAGCATGCGGGCCTGGCCGCGCGGCACGCGATAGCGGAGGGCGAACGGCTCGCCTGCAGCGGCACGGCGGTCGCTTTCCTCGCGGGATAGCTCACGCATGCCGGGGTTCGAGAGCCACGCACCCTGCGCGGACGACTGCTCGCTGTCTGCAGAATGGGCGGGAGTGAAGTCGCGATAGGCCAATCCTCGGGCAAAGATGGTCTCGGCTGCCTCGCGATGCAGGGCGAGACGTTCGGATTGCCTGTACTCTTCGTCCCAGGAGAGACCAAGCCACCGGAGCCCTTCAAATATGGATTGAACGCTGGCTTCAGTGTTGCGCTCCACATCGGTGTCGTCCAGGCGCAACACCATGGTTCCGTGGTTATGGCGAGCATAGAGCCAGTTGAAGATGAAGGTGCGGGCGCTGCCAACGTGGAGGAAACCTGTGGGCGAGGGCGCAAATCGAACGCGAGGAGTCTTAGTCTGGAAGAGAGTCACTTCAGGCATCGTCGAATTATTTTCTTCTCCGATGCTATCAGCTTTCTCTGCTAGAACCGCGGAGGCGCGGGCGGCCTGGGCGACCAGTCCGGTTGCGGGGCGGGCACAACTTTCCACTCAGAAAAGGCCAGAACGTACATCAGAATGAGCCCCCCGAAGGGAATGATGTTGAGCAGTGCAAGCCAGGGCGAAAACCCTGCCTTCTTGCAGATGAACCAGAAAGGTACGATGACAATGGCCAGGCCCAGCAGGATGAAAATGGGCATCAAGGCCAGGATGGCCATTGCCAACTTTTGTACCTGGGCGGGATCGGGCCGGCTTTGCATCAGGTAGAACGCAAGAAGCATCGGAGAGCTCCAAAGCTGGAATCGATATCTCCGCAACGGTACGGCGAGGCGCGGAAAACCGCAACGGGAATTTTGCAGGTTGGCGGACAACAGCTGCAATCTGCAGCCACCACTACGCACCGGCTCTGCCCGAAGGCACTTCCTATGTAATGTCCTCGGTATCGTACACTGGCGCGATACGCTTTTTTGGCACACCGTGTACCGAACTCAAAAGGTCCTCGACCACATCTTCAAGCTGGCGCTGACTTTCGATGACGGCGCTCATGCTCTTCAACTCATCGGGGTCAGTGACCCGCTCGACCAGCGCGACGGCATGGCACTGCGCCACGTGGTCGAGGCTGAGACCTTCGGGTGTTTTGGCCTTCACGCTCACGCGGTCAATGCCGATGCAAAGCAGGTCGGCGATGCGTGCGCGCATTTCGCCTGCGATCGGTGCGATCTTAGGCGCGGCGAGCACGAGCGTTGTGTCAATGTTGACGATGCGGTAGCCGGCGTTCTGCAGCTCTTCCATGGCAAGATTGAGGAAGATGGCAGAGTCGGCGTTCTTCCAGCGCGGGTCGCCGGGCGGGAAAAAGCTGCCAATGTCCCCGGCGGCTACGGCACCCAGCAGGGCATCGGTAATGGCGTGTAGCAGCACGTCGCCGTCGGAGTGGCCAGCCAGGCCTTCGGGGTGATCGAGCTTGAGTCCACCGATATGCAGGGGCACTCCCGGCTTGAATTCGTGAGAGTCAAAGCCAAATCCGATTCGTGTGTCGGTCATCCGCTTGGGTCTCCGCGCCCATTTCAGGGCGAGCGCTGGCGCAGGTAGAACTCGGCCAACTCCAGATCGCCCGGCTGGGTAATCTTCAGATTAACCTGAGAACCCGGCACGACGGCGACGGGAAGCCCGGCACGTTCCACCACGGAAGCCTCATCGGTGCCGACAAAGCCGTCTGCCGTGGCCTCGGCGAAGGCCTTTTGCAGCAGGCCGTAGCGGAAGCCCTGCGGGGTCTGCGCCAGAACAACGAACTCGCGCGGAATGGTCGCGGTGATGAGGGCACCATGGGCGGTGCGCTCGACTTGCTTGATGGTATCCACCGCGGGCATACCGACGATAGCGGCGCCGTGCTGCTCCACGGCATCAATGGTGCGCTCGATGGTAGCGGCATCAATGAGCGGACGAACGGCGTCATGGACCAGAACGATGTCGTCTGCCGCGGCCGGCAGCGCCGAAAGCGCATGGGCAACCGACTCCTGGCGGTTGTCACCGCCTTCCACCACGTGGACGCGCCCGGAAAAGCCGAACTCGGCTACCTGTGCTGCCACGCGCTCCATCTCCGTCTTGCGCACGGCCACATAGATGGCGGTGACGTGCTCAACCGCCGCAAAGGCGCGGAGCGAGTGGATCAGGATGGGAAGCCCGGCAAGGGAGAGAAACTGTTTAGGCTGCGGGCCTGCCATACGGGTTCCCAGGCCCGCGGCGGGAAGAATGACAAATACCTGCATAACTCGTGGAGTATACATCGGCGGCGAGCCGCCCGACAGGGCGCGCAGAAAATCGCGGCGATAAGGCGCTATCATCGCAGAGGTGCGAGCCTTGCTATCCATAAACACGTCTCTGCTGCGGCCCGGCCTGCGGCTGGGCGTGGGGCTGTCGGGGGGGGCGGACTCTGTTGCCCTGTTGCGAGCGCTTGCGGAGCGAAGCAGGGAACTGGGCATTGTGCTGCATGCGGCCCACCTGCATCACGGCTTACGCGGCGCCGAAGCGGATGCGGATATGGTTTTTGCGCGGGAGTTGGCTGCCGGATTGGGTATCCCGTTTCACGAGCATCGCGTGAATACGGCGGATGCAGCACAGCCAGGGCCGGGTAAGCCGGGCGAGAGCATTGAGGAAGCGGCGCGACGGTTGCGCTATGGCTGGTTTCGCGCGCTCATGGCTGCCGGTGTGGTAGACGCCGTGGCCACGGCGCATACTCTGGACGACCAGGCAGAGACGGTGCTCGCCAAGTTTCTGCGCGGGGCGTGGACCGAGGGTATGGCGGGTATTCATCCGGTTGCGGAGTTTCCTGAAGGACGAGTCGTCAGACCGCTGCTGGCGACGACTCGGGGCGAGATTGAAGCCTACCTGCGCAGAGCGGGTCAGCCCTGGCGTGAAGACTCATCCAACCGACACCTGACCTATACCCGCAACCGCATTCGACATGAACTTCTGCCGCTGCTGGAGAGTTGGAATCCGAAACTGCGCGCGCACCTGGCGCAGATGGCCGAGCTGGCGCGCGAGGAAGAAGCGTGGTGGCAGGGAGAGCTGGCGCGCCTGGCTCCGCAGTTGATTTTGCGTGGGCGCCCTGTGCGCGGTGGCGGCCGGGCAGCGAGTGAAGGGTTGGCGCTCGACGTGACGCGACTGGCCGCTTTGCCGGTAGCCATGCAGAGGCGCCTGTTACGCTATGCCGCCCGCGAACTGGGCGCCGCGCCGGACTTTGAGGCGACTGAAGCGCTGCGGGCCCTGGCGCTGCACGGCAAGGCCGGGCAGAAGCGGGAAATGGCCCGGAACTTGAGGGCGGAGCGGACGCCACGTGAGTTGCGCTTTGGCATGGGCGCAGCGGCGGAGGGGAAAGAGTCAGTCCTTGCGTATTCCTTCGAGGTTCCCGGTGAGGTGGAGGCGCGGGCATTTGGTCTTTGCCTGCGGGTCGATGCGGATGAGCCGGCAGGCGAGCATCCGTCCGTCGCGCGTACGGCGATTCTTCGTGCATGGAAGGCCGGAGACCGGGTGCGGCTGCGCTACTCAAGTAGTCCGAAGAAGGTGAAGGAAGTGATTGAAAGGTTGCGAGTTACGGGCACTGATCGAAGCCGCTGGCCTGTCCTGGAGTTTGCCGGGCGCATCGTGTGGATGCGCGGCGTGGAGGTGGAACCGGAGCCGGGGCTCCACGTCCTCGCGCAGGAGATCGCAACCGGCAGAGGGTAGAGCCAGGCGTCGGATTGGAATTCTCCGGTTGGTTGCTGGGTACCGCCTCTCGGATTCCTCGTCGCTTTCATTCGGTTCAGAGTACAATTTGAGGAACTGCTCATCGGGCGGGTGGGGGTTGGTGTCCCTGCCATGCAGGCCGTACTTTCTGTGACTTCAGGCCAGTGCGGAGCGTCTAAATAGGTGAGTAAGGCAGGGGTGGGTGTTGTCGAAGGCCTCATTTGCTGCCGGGAAAGAGGAATCCTGGTGAATTCGACCGTCAAAACGATCATGTTCTGGGTCTTTATTCTCATCTGCCTCATGCTGCTCTGGGGTGTTGTGCAGCGCGGGACCAGCATGGGGAAAGACACGGAGGTCTCCTACTCCGACCTGCTGGACAAGATCGACGCAGGGCAGGTGCAGGATGTCACGCTGCAGGGCACGGAGCTCCACGGCCACATGAAGGCCGCGCCCAAGGATCAGTTCCACACCACCATTCCGCAGAGCACGGATACGCTGATCGACAAGCTGCATGCGGCCAAGGTTTCCTTCACTCTGAAGGATCCGCAGAACAATATCCTGCTGCCCCTGCTGCTGAATGTGGGACCGATCATCCTGCTCATCGCCATCTGGTTCTTCATGTTGCGACAGATGCAGTCGGGCGGCAACAAGGCGCTGTCGTTCGGCAAGAGCCGCGCGCGTCTGCTCTCCATGCAGCAGAAGAAGGTGACGTTCAAGGACGTGGCCGGCGTGGATGAGGCCAAGGAAGAGCTGAAGGAGATCATCGAGTATCTGCGTGAGCCGCAGAAGTTCCAGAAACTGGGTGGACGCATTCCCAAAGGCGTTCTTCTGGTTGGACCTCCCGGAACCGGCAAGACCCTTCTGGCGCGTGCCGTAGCCGGCGAAGCCAATGTGCCGTTCTTCTCGATCTCTGGCTCAGACTTCGTGGAGATGTTCGTGGGCGTGGGCGCAAGCCGCGTGCGCGACCTGTTTGAGCAGGGCAAGAAGAACGCTCCCTGCATCATCTTCATCGATGAAATCGACGCCGTGGGGCGCCATCGCGGCGCTGGCCTGGGTGGCGGACACGACGAGCGTGAACAGACTCTCAATCAGTTGCTCGTTGAGATGGACGGATTTGAGTCGAACGACGGCGTCATCCTGGTGGCGGCCACGAATCGGCCGGATGTGCTGGACCCGGCGCTGCTGCGTCCGGGGCGTTTTGACCGTCGCGTGGTTGTCGGATTGCCGGATGTGCGCGGGCGCGAGGAGGTTTTGCGCGTTCACATCAAGAAGGTTCCTGTGGCCGACGATGTCAATCTGAACGTGCTGGCGCGCGGAACACCGGGCTTCTCCGGCGCCGACCTCGCCAACATGGTGAACGAAGCTGCGCTGAACGCCGCGCGCGTGAATCGCAAGCAGGTCACGATGTACGACTTCGAGCTGGCCAAGGACAAGGTGCTGATGGGCGCCGAACGCAAGTCCATGCTGCTGACCGACGAGGAAAAGCGGGTGACGGCGTATCACGAGGCCGGCCACGCCCTGGTTTCGATCATGCGCGACCACTCCGACCCCATCCACAAGGTCACCATTATTCCCCGGGGCATGGCGCTGGGCGTTACGATTTATCTACCGGATGATCGCCACAACTACACCCGTGAGTATCTTGAGACGCGTCTTGCAACCGCTTACGGTGGCCGCGTGGCTGAGGAAATATTCCTCAACCAGATGTCCACAGGAGCGGGCAGCGATA
>JAKBHH010000151.1 GCA_021836865.1 Acidobacteriota bacterium | reverse complement strand
GCGGCCGCTATGCTTCCGCTGGGCGCATGGGCGCAGGCGGCAACGGCGCCGGTGGTGCTGGACCGCGTGGTTGCGGTGGTGAACGACGAGGTGATACTGGCCAGCGACCTGGAAAATGAAATTCATCTCTCGTCGCTTGAGCCCCATTCCGCCGCAGACCCGCATGAGACAGAGGCCGATGCGCTTGGACGCCTGATCAGTCGCGCTTTGATCCGCCAACAGATGCGGGAAGAGGAGGGACAGGAGGCGCTTCCGACCGCGCAGGAGGTAGCGAGTCGACTGCAACTGATGCGCCGCGAGCTGCCTGCATGCGTTCGATCCAAGTGCGAGACGGATGCCGGATGGCAACGCTTTTTATCGAGCCACGACCTTGACCAGAACGAGGTAGAGGACTATGTGCGGAATCGGCTGGCGATTCTGCACTTCATCGAGCTGCGCTTCCGTCAAGGGATTCGCATTTCGCATGAGGAGATCGAAGCCTACTACCGCGACATGCTGGCGCCGCAATATACAGCGGGCGAAAAGGCGCCGACGCTGGATGAGGTGTCGCCGCGAATTGAAGAGATTCTGCTTCAGCAGAAGGTGAATGTACTGTTCAGTGACTGGCTGGAAAATCTTCGCAAGCAAGGTCAGATCGAAGTTCTTGATCCGCAATTGGAAGCGGCGCTGGGCCCGGCCGCACAGGGAGCGGGTACGCAATGACAACGGGCTATCCGAGGAAGGCACAGAAACCTGCGCGCACGGGGAGGTACGTGCTGTGGGCCGGGGCCACGCTGTTTGCGTTGCTCGTGACGGCTGTGTTGGCGTGCTTGTGGGCCAACTCCTCGGTGTGCGAGAACCTGGTGCGGAAGCGGCTGATCGCGAAAATGGAGTCGGCGCTGGGCGGGCGAGTAGAGATTCGATCCTTTCACTGGCGGCTGATGAACCTTGAAGCTGATGCTGGCGGGATCGTGATCCATGGGCGCGAGGCAGCCGGCGAGGCGCCCTACGCGCAGATCGACGCGCTTCGCTTGCGTATCAGCGTGCTGGGTCTGCTGAGTCCGCGCATCCTGCTGCGCGAACTGGATCTGCAGCGTCCTTCGATTCATCTGATTGTGTATCGGGACGGCACGACCAACCAGCCACAACCGCGGCGCACAGCGCATCCAGGCAAGCCGATGATGGATACACTGTTTGATCTACAGGCAGGCCGTGTCACGGTGGAACAGGGTGTGGTGGATTACGAGAACCGCGCCGCGAACTTCGATTTTCAGAACAGGCTGCAGCCGCTGGACCTGACGGCGCGGGACACTTCAATCCAACTGCACTATCTTGCGGCGGCGACAACGATGCCGGAGAGCTACCGGATTGAGTTTGGGGCGCGCGATGTGGAATTGCTACGCGGGACGGCAGTTCATCCGTTGGCGAGACCGGTGAGCGGGTTTGTGCACGCGACGCTGGACCTGACGCGCACGGATGCGTGCCTGCGCCAGATGCGCGTGACGGCACGGAGCAAAGATGCCGGCGAGCGCACGCTGGACGTGACAGGATGGCTGCACGACTTTGCGCGGCCAAGCTGGCAGGCGACGGCGCAGGGTGAGCTGGACCTGCGTCTCCTTGAGAGCTTTACCGGCTTTCCAAATGCGACGGAGGGGATTGCGCGGGTGCAGGCAACTGCCAGCGGGCATGACGGCCAGTTCCGCGTGGACGGGCCAGTGCATATCGATCGCGGATCGTACATTGCGCCAGGAGTGACGGCGCGCGGCGTGACGGTGGATGCGGTGGTTCATGCCGATCCGCAACAACTAATCGTCCGGTCAGTGATGGCACGGCTGGCCCAGGGCGGCCAACTAAGAGGCGAGGTAGTGCTCGATCACTGGCTGCCGCCGATTCCCGGCAGTGCGACGCTGGATGTGGCAACGCCGACGGCGACGCCCAGACACTTCTGGCGCAGGAAGGCGCACCCGGTGAAGCCCGCACCGAAGCCTCCGTCAAATCAGCCGCTGCCGCTGGTGGTGAACGGTAAGGTAGCGGCGGAGTTTGAGGATGTGTCAGCGGACTCCGTGCTGGACATTGTGGGGCAGAGACCGTTTCAGAGGCTGGGAGTGGATGCGCGGCTGGATGGGCCGGCGACCGCGGAGTGGACCAAAGGCGATGTGAACACGCTTGTCGTCAGGGCATCAATGCGGGTGAGCCCGTCTGGCAGGGCGCAGGCGGACGAGGCGTCCGCAACGGGAACACTCGATGGCACCTATACGCAACGAGACGGAGCCGTGGACCTGCGCGCATTGCATGTGGCTCTGCCCGGAAGTGTGGTCGACGCACATGGGCATCTGGGGGCCTATCCGCTTTCGAGCCCCTCAGCCATCTCGGTTGCATTTCACTCGCACAACCTGGCGGAGTTCGATCGCGTGCTGCGAGATCTGGGTCTGCAGCGAAATGGCAAGGCTGGGAGTGCGGCGCTGCCTGTCTCTCTGAGCGGCCAGGCGGACTTTACCGGAACCTGGACGGGCTCGATGATGGATCCGCATCTTGCCGGGAACCTGTCGGCCAGCAACCTGTGGATGGAGTTGCCGGCGAATCCAGGAGACAAGACTGGGAGCGCTCAATCGATTCGCTGGGACACGGTGGAGATGACGGGAAGTTACGCAGCGAACCGGATTGCGATTGAGCATGGCGAGTTGCGGCACGGCGATGCGATGGTGAGCGTTGCGGGCAGCCTGACCGCATCGGCACAGGCTCATGCCGCGGTGGGGATCCCGGAGTTTGACTGGAACTCAGTGCTTCATGCGCGGGTGGAGGCCCGCAAGGCGGCGCTCGGCGAGGTGCTTCCCCTGCTGGGGCAGAGCCTGCCGGTGACGGGATCGCTGAGCGCGCAGTTCGAAGCCGATGGGCCTGTCCATCTACTAAGTGGGTCGGGATGGGTGGAACTGGACAACGGCTCGGCCTGGGGCCAGGCATTCGCGCGCATGCGGGCACAGGGCAGCGTGACAGGCCATGTCATCGAGGTGGCGTCTTTGAGTGTCAGCGACCCAGGCGGGAAGGTGGCGGGCACGGGGTTCTATGACATGAGCACTGGCCGCTTCCAGTTTGACGCGCATGGCAACGGCATTGATCTTGCGCGAGTGCGGGATCTGCAGCAATCGACCCTGGGCGCAAGCGGGTCACTGACCTTCCATGCCACCGGAACAGGGACGGCGGACGATCCGCAACTGGCGGGCAGCGGGACGCTGAGCGGGCTGGTGGTGCGCGGAGAACAGGTGGGCAATGTGGAAGTGACAGCGCACACCGTGAACCATACCCTGCTCTACGATCTGGATACGCATTTTGCATCGGCGATGCTGACATCGCATGGACAGACCGTGCTGCATGAGCCGTACCAGACAAATGCAGAGCTGCAACTGACGCAGTTCGACATTGGCGCCCTGCTGAAGATGGCGCATGTTCAGGGACTTTCCGGCGAGTCGTCCCTGGCGGGAACGGTGCATATGGAAGGGCCGCTCAGCCATCCGGAGCAGCTACACGGCGAAGCGCAACTGCGGACCCTTGCAGCGACGATCGCCGGAGTGCATTTGAAGAGCGAGGGCCCGGTCCATGCGACGCTGGCCGATGAGCGGATTGTGCTGGACCCGGTTCACGTGACCGGGGAAGAGACGGATTTGAAGGCGCAGGGAACCATTGATCTGAAGGCCAGAAGACAACTTGACCTGGATGCGAGCGGATCTATCAACCTGAAGCTGGCGCAGACGATCGACCCAGACCTGACGGCAAGCGGCATGACGACATTCCAGATTCGTGCGCGCGGAACGCTGGAAAATCCTTCGCTGAGCGGCAGGATTGATTTCCGGAATGCGTCACTGGCGCTCGAAGATCTGCCGAACAGCCTGAGCCAGCTGCAGGGGACGCTGGTGTTTAACCAGAACCGGCTGGAGGTGCAATCGTTGACCGCGCGGACCGGCGGAGGAACGCTGAGCGTTTCAGGCTATCTGGCGTATCAGAGCGGAATCTTTGCGGCGCTTTCGTTGACCGGGCAGGGAGTGCGCATACGCTATCCGGATGGAGTTAGCTCCCTGGCCGACGCCGACCTGCAATTGCAAGGAACGCAGAACAGCCTGCTGCTGAGCGGTCGCGTGCTGGTGACGCGGTTCACGGTGAGCCCGGACCTGGATATAGCAGGCCTGGTGGCGCAGGCAGGAAAAGTGCAACCCGTCACGCCGCCGGATGCTCCCTCAAACCATGTGCGACTGGATGTGCGGATTCAATCGTCGCCGCAGCTGAACTTCCAGAACGCCTTTGCGAAGCTGGCCGGCGACATTGATCTACGCCTCCGGGGAACGCTGGCGACGCCGTCGCTGCTGGGACGGATTTCGATTACGGAGGGTAGCGCAACGATTGCCGGAACGCGCTACGACCTGCAACGCGGCGATATCACCTTTACAAACCCGGTGCGGATTGAGCCTACGATTGACCTGAACGCCACCGCACGCGTGGAGGACTACGACATTACGCTGGGCCTTCACGGGCCGCCAAACAAGTTGTCGGTGACCTATCGAAGTGATCCGCCGCTGCCGGAGTCCGACGTTGTGGCGCTGCTGGCGCTGGGACGGACGCAGAATCAGGAGCGGCTTTATACGCAGCAGCAGCAACAAGTGGCCTCGAATCCGGCGACGGACGCGCTACTGGGCGGTGCACTGAATGCGACGGTGAGCAGCCGCGTGCAGAAGCTGTTCGGAGCCGGGTCTGTAAAGGTAGACCCCAGCTATCTGGGATTACTGGGCAACTCGACAACGCGCATTACGGTGGAGGAGCAGGTGGGGCGGAATGTGACGCTGACCTGGGCCACGGATGTGGACACGACGGCACAGCAACTACTGCAGGCCGAGATCGCCATCAACCGCCACGTCTCGCTGCTGATTGCGCGCGATGAGTCCGATGTTTTCTCGATGGTAATCAAAGCGACGCGGCGCTACAGGTAGCGGGACCTGGCAATACATTCACAGATTTGTAATCTCAGAATACGCTGCGCATCCGTACAATCGCCTCACCATGTTCACCGATGCACCCCTGACATTCGAATGCCGGCAGGGAAGCTCTGCCGAAACCGCAATCTATGCTCTGAGTGGACCACTCACCCTGCGCAACATGTTTGATCTGCAGGCTGCACTGCGCGAGGACAAGATGTCTCGTGTGGCGATTCTTGATCTGAGTGCAGTGCCATACATGGACTCGGCAGGGCTAGGCCTGCTCATGAATCAATATGTGCACTGCCAGACGCATGGCGGCCGCATGGTGGTGGTGGGCGCGAATAGCCGGGTCATGGAACTGTTTCGAATCACGAAGATTGACAGCATTGTTCCGCAGACTGCCACCGTAGAGGAAGCTGAAGGCTACGCCTGAGTGCGCCGACAGTGACTGCTGCCCTGCCCTCAAGTACACTTGTGGCTGGAGCAGACGCGGATGGGCCTGATCGCAAAAACCCGCACTACGCTGGAGATGATCAAGTGGGAGCACTCGATCTTCGCTCTTCCGTTTGCGCTGACGGCGGTTCTGCTGGCTGCGCACGGGCTTCCCGCGCTGCGTACGCTGGCTTGGATCCTGGTGGCTATGGTGACGGCGCGCTCGTGCGCGATGGCGTTTAACCGGTGGGCTGACGCCGATCTGGATGCAGCCAATCCGCGCACCAGGAGCCGTGCGATTCCGGCCGGACTGCTGAGCCGGGAGTTTGTGCTGGGCTTTACGGTGCTGACGGGTCTGGGGTTTGTGGTGGCCGCCGCGGAGCTGAATCGGCTCACGCTGTCTCTGTCGCCCGCGGTGCTGGCCGTACTGCTGGGCTACAGCTACATGAAACGGCTGACGCGCTGGTCGCACCTTGTGCTGGGGCTTGCGCTGGGCCTGGCGCCCTCCGCCGCGTGGATTGCGGTGCGGGGCAGCCTGGACGCGCGCATCCTGGTGCTGACCGGTGCGGTAACGCTGTGGGTGGGCGGCTTTGATGTGCTGTATGCCTGCCAGGATTTTGAGCACGACCGCTCAGTGGGGTTGTACAGTCTTCCGCAAGCGGTTGGCGTGCCGGCGGCTTTCTGGGCTGCGCGCCTGATGCATCTTGCGATGCTTGGGCTGCTGGTGTGGTTTGGACAACTGTTTCACTTCGGGCGCGCGGGCTGGCTCGGCGTGGCTGCGGTGTGCCTGCTTCTGGGGTATGAGCATGCAATTGTGTCGCCGCGCGATCTGCGCAGGCTGAATGCCGCGTTTTTCACGATGAATGGGGTCATCGCTATGGTGTTCCTTGGTTTCGTAGCCACGGACGTGTGGCTGCGGAGGTAAATTTCGATGTCCGGAGAAACAATTTCTCGCGAATCTGCGGCGGCGCTGTGGTATGGTGCGCGCAAGCAGTCCAGACTTTCGCCTGTCCCCGCTACCAACCAGGCACGAGGAGAGCAAGACGCCGGAATGAGAGTCGGAATCCAGGGTGAGCCCGGATCCTTCAGCCACGGAGCGGCCTTGCAACTGTGCGCTGACAGTCTGGTGATTCCATACTCACTGTCGGCGGAGGTCTTTGCGGCGCTGTCCGATCGTCAGATCGATGCGGCCGTGATTCCGATTGAGAACAGCCTGGCCGGATCGGTGTCAGAGCACTTCGATCTGCTGCTGGCGCATGACGTGCGCGTGGAGCAGGAGACGCTGCTGCGGATTCACCATAACCTGATTGCTCTTTCCGGTACAATGGTTGCCGAGATTGACCGCGTCTTTTCACATCCGGTTGCGCTCGCCCAGTGCAGGCAGTTCCTTGCCGCACATCCGCGGATGGAGGCCTTTGCCTTCTACGACACAGCGGGCAGCGTGAAGCAACTTGTAGAGTTGCGTGACCGCCACGCCGCGGCGATTGCGAGCGAAGCCGCCGCGGGCTACTACGGGGCAAACATCCTGCAGTCGAACATCGAAGACAACAACGAAAACTTTACGCGCTTCTTTCTGGTGCGGCGAACCGAGGACACGCGGCCGCGGACCGATATCAACAAGATCAGCCTGGCGTTTTCCGTTGAGAATCGCCC
>JAKBHH010000053.1 GCA_021836865.1 Acidobacteriota bacterium | reverse complement strand
CCAGAATGGCGTCGGAGACCTGGTCGGCAATTTTGTCCGGATGACCTTCCGTGACGGACTCAGAGGTAAACAAGAAACGGTCGCTCAACTTCGTATTCCTCCCCATTGAAGGGATTTTCTTGGGTTGACCTGTCGCGCTCGCCGGTTCGCTCAGGATAAGCCGGCGCGGAGGGAGAACAAGGGTCCATCCTGCTTCGGAGAAACAAGCCTGTCCCGACGGGCCTGAGCCGATCAGCACATCCTTTTATGGTAACTGGCCGGGGAGGTTGCCGCAAAGATCAGGGAGCGAATGGGGCGAACCTGTGTCTCAAGGGTGCAATGGAGGGTGTGAACCGCGCAGGGGGTTAACGGGCCGGGAAGCTAAGGAAGCAGGGCACTGAGGATGGAGGTGGAAATCGACTGGGCCTTGACCACAACCGGATGCAGGGGCATCAGAGTGCTCCACCAGCCGGCGCGGACGCCCCAGTAGCGGACGGTGACAAAGGCCGCAACGGAGACGACGGACACAAGCACGGCGGCGCTGATCCATCGAATGCGTAGATCCATGGCCTCGCGCCTCTGCAGCCTGGATCGTCCCACGTTGGCGGCAAAGGCGGTCCAGCCCTGGTCGTCAACAGCGGGACTAAGGACGTGCTCCGCCTCGCTGAGGAAGCGGTCTGTCCACTGGCGCTCGTCAAGGCCGACTGCGCCTGCATAACCCCGGACAATTCCTTTGGTCAGTATGCCGCCAGGCAGGGAGCGAAACTTTCCCTCCTCCAGAGCAACGAGGTGCCGCTGGCTGATCTTGGTCACGCCGGTGATGTGTTCCAACGCGATGCCGCGGGCAACCCGCTCAGCGCGAAGATCTTCTCCAAAGCTTCCCATCGGTAACCATGAAGGCTGGTATCACCAAACCTTATCGCTTTTCCACGATTATGATACGTATTGACTTCGGTTCAAGTCAAAAGAGAATTTCGCATTCTCCTTTGCTTTCATTACTCTGGTACTTGAGTTCCATTTTGGGAATCGCGAGATTACGCCCGGCTCGCGAGGGTGTCATGGGTGCTGGACAGCGTCGCAAGAGGCGAGCGGCGGGTGACCGTGGAGACGGTGGTAACCATACCCTGGGGATGGAAAGGCTGATACCCTTGAGAGTGGGACTGGCACGGCGAGTTGCCTACCCCGTGGAGTTCCTGCCCCGCAATGAACAAGCTGATCCTGGCAAACCTGCTGCACCGTCCCATGCGCTCGATCATCAGCATTCTGGCCGTGTCCATTGAAGTGGTAATGATCCTGTCGATTGTCGGCATCTTCATGGGCATGCTGGATGACTCGAAGGAGCGCACCAACGGAATCGGCGCGGACCTGGTGGTAAGCCCATCGAACGCCAGCTTCATGAACGGCATGAGCGGTGCGGCAATGTCGGTGAAGCTCACTGATGTCTTTCGCCGGATGCCGCATGTCGCTGTCGCCTCGCCGGTGATCTCCGATTTTTCCATGACCAGTTCGGTGGAGGTGCTTTATGGCATTGACTACCCGAGCTACAACGCGCTGAAGCCTTTTGTTTTTCTCTCGGGCGGGCCGTTCAAAAACGCCTATGACTTGATTGTGGACGATGTGTTTGCGCGTTCCGGGCCGGGCCATCAAGTTGGCGACACGATCATGATCTTTAATCACGCCTTCCGTATCTGCGGCATCGTGGAAAGCGGAAAGGGCAGCCGGAAGCTGGTGCCGCTGGAAACCCTGGGAAGCCTGATGGGCACGGACGGCAAGGCATCCGTGATTTATCTGAAGAGTGACGATCCGGCGAACATTGACCTGATCCGCAGCGAGATCCACGCCACAAGGGGCCTGGAGGGCTACAAGGTCCTGACAATGGCGGATCTGCTGGCGCTGTACACTCCATCTCGCATTCCCGGCTTCAACCTGGCGCTGAATGTTGTGATCACGATTGCTGTAGTGGTGGGCTTTCTGGTGATCTTCCAGTCCATGTATACGGCAGTGCTGGAGCGGACGCGCGAGATTGGCATTTTGAAGTCATTGGGTTCGTCCAAGCTAACGATTGTGAGTGTGGTGCTGCGTGAGACGGCGGTTCTGGCTGTGGCGGGCGTGATTCTCGGCATCGGGGCGGCGTTTGCCCTGCGGGAGATGCTGCACGTCAGGTTTTCGACCTTCAGCTTTGAGCTGACGGCCGCATGGGTGGGCTGGGGCGCTCTGATCGCGTTTTCAGGCGCTCTCTGCGGCGCGCTCTATCCAGCGTGGATGGCCTCGCGCAAAGATCCGATCGACGCACTGGCCTACGAGTAAACGTCCCGGCGCAGGAAAAAGGCTGCGCTATACTCCAGGTACGATCCGCAGGCGATCCACTCCCTTCGTGTTCCCTGGAAGGTATCCGTGTCAACCGCATACAAGCGCCTTGGTTATGCCGCATGGGTCTTGCTGATCTGCGGTTTTGCGGCGCTGTACGCCTTGCACCTTCAGGCGGACTTTCCGAACCATTCGCCCTGGTACAGGGACTGGGCCAAATACACCGATGAGGGCTGGTACAGCAATGCGGCGACGCGCGCGCATCTGTTTGGCCAGTGGTATCTTCGGGGCGACTTCAACCCGGCGGCCGCGGTGCCTCTGCTGCCTGCGCTCGAGTGGCTCTTGTTCTTTGTCACCGGAGTTTCAGTTGGCGCGGCACGTGGACTTGCGGTTGGATTGTTCTTCTGCAGCCTGCTGTTGAGCTATCTGCTGCTGCGCGTACGGGGCCCGGCATGGGTGGCGCTGCTGGCGGTAACGCTGCTGGTGACGAGTCCCTTTCTCTACAGTTTCAGCCGACTTGCCCTTCTGGAACCGGTACTGACGGCGCTGATGCTGGCGGCGCTGAATCTTGCGGTTCGTTTGCCGCACATGCGGCGGCCTGCGTGGGGCGCCGTCTTCATTGGCCTGCTCTACACGCTGATGCTGCTGACGAAGACGACGGCGGTATTTCTGCTGCCCGCGCTGGGATGGGCGATCTGGTTGCCCCTGCGGAAGCGGCGCACAGATGCCTTGCGGCGGTTGCTGACGGTGTTGGCGACGAGCGGAATCACCTTTGCCGCGTGGATGGCCCTGCTGACTGCCAAGGGGCTGCTGGTGGACTACCGGTATCTGATCTTCATCAACACATATCCGAAGCCTTCCGGCATGCTGTGGCCTGCGGTCAGCCTGTGGTGGTCGCTGCATGGGACGCTTTGGGCCGACCACATTCTGGAGCCGCTGGCCGCCGTGGTTACGGTGGCGGCGCTGGCAGCGTGGCGCACCCGCTGGGGCCGCGGGTTGCTTCTCGATCCGGTCTTTGGCGCCGCAGTTCTGACCGTTTGCGGCTATCTGATGTTCATGACCTACCAGGATCATCCGCAGCCGCGCTACTTTGCGCTGGTCTTTGTCTTTTCGGCATTGGTGATTGCGCTGGGCGCGGGCGCGCTGGTGAGCGCAGCGGGCGAGACGGCACGCGCGGGCTGGGCGGTGCTTGCCATTGCGAGCACGGCGGCCGTGGTGAACGGGGCCTGGACGGTGAGCTATGCAGCGCATCCCGAGTACACCTATGTGACGGCGGCGCGCGAACTGGTCCGTTATATCGATGAGCATCCAAACGGCCGGCGGCTGCTGGTTTCTATCAGCGGTGACGAGATTGCGCTGATGGCGCACCTGCCGACGCTCTGCGACGACTTCAGCACGCCGGTGCCTGGGATACCTGACCTGCCGGCCAAGATCGCCTACTACCAGCCGGGGTGGTATGCGGCATGGAACGACCTGGACCCAGGGACACTTGCCGACCTGCATTCGCACTTCACGCTGGAACAGGTGGCGCGCTTCCACGCGCTGGACGATCCGGATCGCAATGTGCTGGTCCTGTTCAAGTTGCATCCGCTTGCGCCGGGGATGGCGCGGGGCCAGAACGATGCCAATTTGCGTGTTCCGCTGCCGGGGGACAAAATCGATATCCCGATCGAGTAGCCGACGCCGGCTCTACGTCACCGATATTGCCCTTAAACCATCCTGCTGACTGGTCAGACCAGCCCTGTGACTGCAATCACTCGACAGTGGTTGACACGGGTGATAGCCTTCCCGTGACTTTTCCCATGGATCCGGAGGTCGCGTTACCCGTCGCTTTTAACAGTACGGCTTAAAACCTTATGTCGGGAGGACATGTGACTGCACAGGGTTGGGTGTATATCTTTCTTGGAGTGAGCGTCTTGTCGCTCATTGTGGCTTGGCGCTTCACGCGTGAAGTGCCGGGTTCGGATACGGGGACACCGGCGATGCGACAGATCGCCGCGGCGATCAAGGAAGGCGCCGCATCGTCGCTGAGGCGCCAGTACAAGACCGCGTCGGTAGTCCTTGGCCTGCTGCTTCCCATGTTTGGACCTGCATTTGCCAACGCTCAGGCGGAACATGCGGGCGGCGGTGGAGAAGCTAATCTGGTGCTGCCGGATCTGTCGACCGTGAATTTTTTCGGCATGAACGGACATGCGCTTCTGATGATTGGATTGCTGTTCTGCGCCGGCGGTCTGTTGTTCGGGCTGTCGATCTATGTGCAGTTGAAGAACCTGCCGGTTCATCGCACGATGCTTGAAATCTCCGAAATGATCTACGAGACGTGCAAGACGTACCTGGTTACGCAGGGCAAGTTCATTCTTCTACTCTGGGCTTTCATCGCGGTCATTATCGCTCTTTACTTCGGCTATCTTGCGCCCGTGCCGGGCAAGTCGGTCGCGGTTACGCTGCCGATCATCTTGTTGTTCAGCCTGGTGGGCATTGCGGGCAGCTACGGGGTGGCGTGGTTCGGAATTCGCGTGAATACATTTGCGAACTCGCGGACGGCATTCGCAGGGCTGCGCGGCAAACCGTATCCCGTCTATGCAATTCCGCTGAAGGCCGGCATGAGCATCGGCATGTTGCTGATCTCGGTCGAGTTGCTGATCATGCTCTTCATCCTTTTGTTCATCCCGCGGGATTACGCGGGTCCGTGCTTCATCGGCTTCGCGATCGGCGAAAGCCTGGGGGCCGCGGCGCTGCGTATTGCCGGTGGCATCTTCACCAAGATCGCCGATATCGGTGCCGACCTGATGAAGATCGTCTTCAAGATCAAGGAGGACGATGCGCGCAACCCGGGCGTCATCGCGGACTGTACGGGTGACAACGCGGGCGACTCGGTCGGCCCCAGCGCCGACGGATTTGAAACCTACGGCGTGACCGGCGTGGCCTTGATCACCTTCATTCTGCTGGCGGTCAAGAGTCCCACGACGCAAGCGCAACTGCTGGTATGGATCTTCGTGATGCGCGTGGCCATGCTGATCTCCAGTTCGGGCGCATATTTCCTGAATGGTCTCATCGCCAAGGCAAAATACGCGAATGCCGACGAAATGGACTTTGAGACGCCACTGACCTCGCTGGTTTGGATCACGTCCATCATTTCCATCATCCTGACCTACATCGTCACCTACTTGATGATCCCCACTCTCGGCGACGGAACGCTGTGGTGGAAACTGGCTTCGATCATCTCGTGCGGAACGCTGGCCGGCGCGGTGATACCGGAATTGGTGAAGGTCTTTACCTCAACCAACTCGAGCCATGTGAAGGAAGTCGTGAAATCCGCGCAGGAAGGCGGAGCTTCGCTCGGGATCCTCTCGGGATTCGTGGCCGGCAATTTTTCGGCTTATTGGCTCGGATTCAGCATGGTCGCTCTGATGGGATTGGGCTATTTCTTTACCACGGGTCCATCCATGGCGGACCTGATGCTCGCCCCGGCGGTCTTCGCGTTTGGCCTGGTGGCGTTCGGCTTCCTTGGCATGGGTCCGGTGACGATTGCCGTGGATTCCTACGGTCCGGTTACCGACAATGCGCAATCGGTCTACGAGTTGTCGCTCATCGAAAACGTTCCCGGCATCGAGGCTGAGTTGAAGAAGGACTACGGCATCGACGTGAAGTTTGAACGCGCAAAACACCTGCTGGAAGCCAACGATGGAGCCGGAAACACATTCAAGGCTTCTGCCAAGCCGGTGCTGATTGGCACAGCCGTAGTGGGCGCAACGACGATGACATTCTCCATCATCATGGCTCTGACTCACGGATTGACTGTGAACAAAGAGAACCTCTCTCTGCTGCACGCGCCCTTCATGCTCGGGTTGATTTGCGGTGGAGCGGTGATCTACTGGTTCACAGGTGCTTCCACGCAGGCTGTGACCACGGGCGCTTACCGCGCGGTCGAGTTTATCAAGGCGAACATCAAACTGGAGGGCGCGGAGAAGGCATCGGTCGCCGACAGCAAGAAGGTGGTAGAGATCTGCACGAAGTACGCGCAGAAGGGAATGTTCAACATCTTTCTCGCCGTCTTCTTCTCGACACTTGCCTTCGCGTTCATTGAGCCGTTCCTGTTTATCGGCTATCTGTTCTCGATTGCGATCTTCGGCCTGTACCAGGCGATCTTCATGGCGAATGCAGGCGGCGCCTGGGACAATGCGAAGAAGGTTGTAGAGGTTGACATGCACCAGAAAGGAACACCTCTGCACGACGCAACCGTGATTGGAGACACGGTCGGTGATCCGTTCAAAGACACCTCGTCGGTAGCGATGAACCCGATCATCAAGTTCACGACCTTGTTCGGACTCCTTGCCGTCGAACTTGCTGTGACGCTTAGTTCGAACAATCCGATGCTCACGCATGTTCTGGCCGTGGCCTTCTTCGCGGTGTCGGTGTTCTTCGTTCACAAATCGTTCTACGGAATGAGAATCGAGACCAAGGCGAGCAACTGATTGCTGTCTCGCTCATCGAAGAAAACGCCGCTGGAAACCAGCGGCGTTTTCTAAGGTCTCGATCCCGCGCTCCAGTTTGTCTGCGATACTGTGTGGCGATTCTTCAAGACCGTATCCGGAGGATATTTACGATGCCGATTCAGGGGGCGTCTTGCCACCATCGCGCACTCGGGCTGCTGCTTGCCCTCGCTATCGTTCCAGTGGCTTTGAAGGCTCAGAAATTTAAAGATCCCACTCCAGATGAGTTGTCCATGACGTCTGATCCAAAGGCGCCGGGCGCTGCTGCGGTGTATTTGTACCGGGAGGAAGTGACTGACAATTTCAATCACTACTTCAGCGAATATGCTCGGATCAAGATTCTCACGGCAGACGGGCTTGGTCGGGCTGATGTGCCGGTGCCAGGGACTGCCAACGGGCACAGACCCACCATCGAAGCTCGCGCGATTCACCCGGACGGAAAGATCACGCCGTTGAACGCCTCATCGAACGATGCAGTGCAGACCCGTTCGGATGGAACGCAGTATTTCACAATTCCCTCTGCAACGGTGGGCAGCATCCTTGAATACCGCTGGACACTTGCCGTAGGCGATTCGGCAGTATCCGGTGTGACTCCCGGGCAGCAGGAGTTCCAAAACTCGGCTTTAGCCAGCGAGATTCCTTTCTGGAATGTGCAGGAGGATCTCTTCGTACACAAGGAGCATTTCTACTACAACCCCCTCACCGACGAGGAACGGAACGTGATTGGGAATCTGTCCATCACACGCATTGTGGATGGGGAAATTGCTCACTACATTCTGTTTTCTGGCCACCTTCCTCCAGGTGCGCAAGTCCAGGTAAGCCCAAAACAGGATTACACTCTCGACGTAATGAACGTCCCAGCTTTCGTGGAGGAGCAGCACGCTCCACCGATCGCCAATGTTCGCTATTCCGTGCGCTTTTATTTCACACCGTATGTGACTCCGGATTCGTACTGGACAGCAGAAGGCAAGCGATGGTCCCAGGCGATGGATCAGGCCGCGAGCGTGACACAGGACCTGAAGGCTGCAGCAGCGCAGCTCACAGCGGGTGCGGCAAATGAGGACGCGAAGGCGCGGCGGTTGTATGACGCGGTGCAAGGCCTGGCGAACACTGCATTTTCGACGGGCAGAGATCCGGAGGATATCGAGCAACTCGGGGAGCGTGGGCATCTTAGAAGCGCTCAAGCGGTGTGGGCGGCCAAGTCCGGCGCGCCGAACGAGCTTGCTACGGTTTACCTTGCCTTGGCGCGTGCCGCCGGACTGAATGCAAGCGCAATGAGCGTGAATGATCGCCGGTGGAGGCTGTTTGATCCAGGATTCCTCTCTTTGCAGCAACTCCCTGTTCTACTCGTTGTCCTTCACCTTGGAACCGGTGACTTATTTCTTGATCCTGGCCAAAAGATGGCCCCGTACGGTGAGCTGCACTGGGCGCACACCCTATGCGGAGGGCTCTTGCAGACCTCGTCGGGTGCCGTAACCAGTGTGACCACGCCACCCAACAACATCAAGGAGGCAGTCACCGCACGATTGGCCGACATCAGCCTGGATGCGACCGGCGGGATGACAGGAACCGTGAAATTTCTCATGAGCGGACCTTCTGCCCTGTCATGGAGGCAACGGAATCTGACGCAAGGGACTCAGGCAATCCAAACTGAACTCGAGAGGCAGCTTTTCTCATCCATGCCTCCCAGTGTTTCCGGATCGATACGACAGATACATGGACTTGATACGCCGAATGGATACCTCGAGGTTGTGGCGCAAGTATCCGGCAAGGTGGCCAAGGCAGACGGAAAGCATCTTGAAGTGCCGGCTTTCTTCTTCACGCATGATGAGTCAGTCGCTCTTGCGACCACAAAGGAGCGTACTCAACCTGTATCGATGCAATTCGCGGGGCAGCAGGTCGATGACGCAGTCTTCCACTTGCCCGCGGGATTCACTGTTGCAAGTGCGCCGCAGAATTTGCAATTGCCATGGCCCGGCCGCGGGGCATTGATGGTTAAGGCGCAGGCTGGTGCTGGCGTGCTCGACGACAAGAGGATTTTTGCAGTGTCTTTTGTCCTGCTGCCCCTGCAGGAGTTTCCGGCGCTGCAGAGCTTCTATCAAAAAGTGAAAGAGGCAGACCAACAGACTGCTGTGTTCGCTGCCGGGAATGCCGGCGGAAACTAGGTGCGGCGCGCAAAGATGAGCTGAAATCACGGCGCTGGTGGATGCGACCCAGCCGCGAGCCTCGTCCGCTGTCGGCCCTCCGCGTCGAAATTCGACGGGTCCAGCCATGCCTCAAATGCCGCTTTGCGCGCGGGCCATTCATGGTCCAGCATGGCGAACCATGCCGTATCGCGGCTGTGGCCTTTCACCACCATGTGCTGGCGAAAGACCCCCTCGAAGGTGAAGCCGAGCCTCTGGGCCGCCCGGCGGCTGGGCGCGTTCAATGCGTTGCACTTCCACTCGTAGCGGCGGTAGCCGAGGTCTTCAAAGACGTGCCGCGCCATCAGGTACATGGCTTCCGTGGCGGCAGTGGTGCGCTGGAGGACCGGCGAGAGCAGGATATTGCCGACCTCGATGACGCCATGGGCGGGCTCCATCCGCAGAAAGCTGGCGTAGCCGGCCGCTGCCCCGATTTCCGCAGAGATGAGTGCGAAAAAGATGCGGTCAGTGGCCGCTTGCTTCGCCTGGATGTCGGCGGTGAAGGCGGACTCTGTGTCGAATGGGCCGTCGAAGAGCCATTGCCAGACCGCGTCGTGCCCTTGGACGCTGTCCCACAGAGCGACGGCGTGGAGTTCGGCGTCGAGCGGTTCGAGCTGGACGGTACGGCCGTGAAGAGTAACCGGCCGGGGGAGCGGGACGGGCTTCCATCTCGACAAGTTCGGCTGGGTCTCCGGCATGAAGACAGCGTACCAGTCCCTGACTTGGCACGATCTTTGTGGGAGCGGAGTTTGGGTTCGATTGTCCACAACTCGCACAGCCAGACCAGCATTTTGCACTACTTCTGCGCCTTGTTCGGGCGGGAAATGCGGACTAGGCTTGGAGTTGCAAGGGTGGCCTGGTCTCGCAGCCGCATCTGCACTGGATTTGGGGCATTCGGTGTGTTCCATCAGCCCTTCCTGAGCGTCGATTTACGCTTTCCACAGGCAAAGTCAGCCATTTGCGAGGCGGGTGCTGCAAATGCAAACAAAATACAAGATATTGTGGTTTATTGTTGACAGGCCCCATAGACAGCGGTATTTTTTCATCTGCGGCTGTAAACGGATTGTCATACTTCACCTCGGAAGAGCCGGTTGTTGCGCCATAAAATTCCGGGTCCATCCGGTGGATGTTCCACCCCGTTTTCTGCTCGCCTGACCCAACATATGTTGCCGGATACCAGTCCTATAAATGGCTGGAGCCGGGGCGGTTTACCCACTGCTACTGCTGACTGAGAGGAATCCAATGAACGAGGCCCAACTGCACACCGGTACCACCACCCACCAGACGACAAACGGACAGGGTGGACTCGAATTTACCCGGCGCTTTTCCCGCGAGGGTGTCCCGCCGAACGAAGAAGTGCAGTGGGAGCTGCGTACCGCGCTGATTACCGACAGCAAGGGCAACACGATCTTCGAGCAAAAGGACGTGGAAACGCCGCTCGACTGGTCGATGACGGCGACCAACATCGTCGCCTCGAAATACCTACATGGCCAGCTTGGGACGCCGGAGCGCGAGACAGGGGTGCGGCAGCTGGTGGCGCGCGTGGCTGAAACCGTGCGCGACTGGGGCATCAGGGGCGGCTACTTTGCTTCCGCGCATGATGCCGCGGTCTTTCATGACGAGCTGGCGGTGATGCTGCTGACGCAGCGTGTGGCCTTCAATTCGCCGGTGTGGTTCAACGTAGGCTGCGACCGGCTGGAACCGCTGGCGGAGGGCCAGAGCTGGCACTGGGACCCGGCAACCGGTGGCGTGCGCTTTGAGGGGACGGGTTACCGGAACCCGCAATGCTCGGCCTGCTTCATCAACGCGGTTGACGACTCGCTGGACTCGATTCTGACCCTTGCCAAGACCGAGGGCATGTTGTTCAAGTGGGGTTCCGGCACAGGTACCAACCTGTCGTCCATTCGCGGCTCGATGGAGCTGCTTTCGGGCGGCGGCCAGGCCTCGGGCCCGCTGAGCTTCATGCGCGGCTTCGATGCTTTTGCAGGCGTGATCAAGAGCGGCGGCAAGACGCGGCGCGCGGCCAAGATGGTCATCCTGAATGCCGACCATCCGGACATCATGGAGTTCATCGAGTGCAAGGCGAAGGAAGAAGCGAAGGCCTTTTCGCTCATCCGGGCAGGCTATGACGGTTCCGGTCCGGACTCGGAAGCGTACTCGTCCATCTTCTTCCAGAATGCAAACAACTCCGTGCGCGTGAGCGATGAGTTCATGCGCGCCTATGAGCAGGACGGCGACGTCACCACTTACACCGTGAAGGGCCATGAGCCGGTGAAGACGTACAAGGCCCGCGAGATCATGCGCAAGATCGCCGAGTCGACCTGGCTGTGCGGTGACCCCGGCATGCAGTTCGATACCACGATCAACAAGTGGCACACGAGCAAGAACACGGCCCGCATCAATGCTTCCAATCCCTGCTCGGAGTACATGTTCCTGGATAACTCGGCCTGTAACCTGGCCAGCTTCAACCTGCTCAAGTTTGTAACACCGGCTGGAAGCTTTGACATCGCAGCGTACCGTCATGCCATCTCCGTGATGATAACCGCGATGGAAATCCTGGTGGACAACTCCGGCTACCCAACAGAAGCGATTGCGAAGAACTCGCATGATTACCGGCCGCTGGGTCTGGGTTATGCGAATCTCGGCGCGCTGCTGATGGCCTTCGGTTTGCCGTATGACTCCACTGCGGGACGAGACCTCGCGGCCGCGTTGACCGCTATCATGACGGGCCAGTCGTATTTGCAGTCGGCCGTTCTGGCAGAAAAGTGCCCGCCGCTGGCCTCTGCGACGCCGTTAACGGCCAGCGTGGAACGGCAAGGCGGCGCGTGCCCCGGCTACTATGTGAACCGTGAGCCGTTCCTCGATGTGATCCGCATGCACCGCGCCGAGGTCAACAAGATTGGCCGCTCGCGCGTGAGCGGGGAGCCGTTCCTCGTGCCGCAGCTTGAGGCATTGATCGATGCAAGCCGCGAGTGCTGGGATATGGCGCTGCTCTATGGCGAGCGCTTCGGATATCGCAACTCGCAGACCACGGTGCTTGCGCCCACGGGAACCATCGGCTTCATGATGGATTGCGACACCACGGGCATCGAGCCGGACCTGGCACTCGTAAAGTACAAGAAGCTGGTCGGCGGTGGAATGATCAAGATTGTGAATAACACCGTTCCGGCGGCGCTCTTCAAGCTGGGTTACAGTGACGACCAGGTGAACGCAATTGTCAGCTATATTGATGCCACGGGCACCATTGAAGGCGCACCGGGCATCCGGCCGGAGCACCTTGCGGTCTTTGACTGCAGCTTCAAGCCGGCAAAGGGCACGCGTTCCATCCAATATATGGGGCATATCAAGATGATGGCGGCAGCGCAACCGTTCCTTTCCGGCGCTATCTCGAAGACCGTGAATCTGCCCCATGAGGCGACGGTGGAAGATGTGGCGGAGGCGTACGCCGAGAGTTGGCGTCAGGGCATCAAGGCAGTTGCCATCTACCGCGACGGCTCGAAGGGAACGCAGCCGCTCAATACGAGCCTCGACGCCAAGCGCGAGCCCTCTGCGCTGGATGCTGCAGCCGTGCGCATGCTGGCCCAGATGGCAGCCGGACAGGCTGTTGCGGATGCGGATGTGAAGACCCTGGAGGCGCGCATCACTGACAGGCTGGAAGTAACAGCCAGGCAGGTGATCGCCGCGGCCGCAGCTTTCCAGAAGTCACTGGATGAAATTGCCAAGGCCGCGCAGATGCCTCTGCTGACGCCGATGGGCACGGTGGATGCAGCACCCGTTCCACCGAAGCTCACGGAGCAGGACCTGAACGCTCCGCCGCGCGCCGTGCGGCATCGTCTGCCGGAGGAACGCGCTTCCATCACGCACAAGTTCTCCATCGCAGGGCACGAGGGCTACATCACGGTGGGCCTCTATCCCACAGGGCAGCCGGGAGAAATCTTCATCAAGATGGCCAAGGAAGGGTCGACGGTATCGGGCCTGATGGATGCATTTGCCACCTCGATCTCGCTTGCCCTGCAGCACGGAGTGCCGCTGCGCGTACTATGCGAGAAGTTCGCTCACACGCGTTTTGAGCCGTCAGGCTGGACGGGCAACGAGCAGATTGGCTATGCCAAGAGCTTGATGGATTACATCTTCCGCTGGCTGAACCTGCGTTTTCTTTCCGGCACGCAACTGAGCCTGTTTGCCGGGCTGGCCCCGCAGGCACCGCAGCTTCCCGCCTCGCCTTCACTGATTCCCGAGTCAGAGCCGGGCGAGGAAGGCAGCATTCCGCAAAGCCAACTCGCACGTCTTGCAGAAGAGGTTGCGCGCAAGCTGAACCAGGTGAGCGCGCAGGCCAACGCCGCGGGAATGGGCAGCACCAAGGCGCCGGCCGGCGGCATCGCTCCGGAGATCCAGGCGGCGAGTGAGCCTAAGGCCGTTCCGAGCCATGGACCCGCGCTGCAGGATCGCGGCATTTATCATGCGGCCGATGCAATGCGCGACATGTACGACATGGGCGATGCGCCAAGCTGTGGGACCTGCGGCGCCATTATGGTGAGAAACGGAAGTTGCTATCGCTGTATGAGCTGCGGTTCGACGTCCGGATGCAGTTAGATGGCTTCTTCATCCACCTATACTCCATGTGTTTTGTGGTGAGGCTTAAGCTGCCGTTCAACACACCCTAGGTGCTGAGTTGGCTGGAAGAACCAACATCTAGAACCCAAAGCGGTGGAGTCTGCTCAAGAGGCAGAAGCCACCGCTTTCGTGTTTGCGCGCCAGATGTGCCTAATCCGGGGTAACCTGCATCTCAATTCTGTTGTTCGGTGGAAGCGGTAAGGATGGGGCCTTTCACGCTTTTGACTTGATCAGTTGCGACGCCCATCAGGTCAAAGAAGATGATTGTGTTCGGTCCCTGATGCAGCCAGGGCCCCGGTGCGTACAGCGCGTATTGCGGACCGATCGACCAGAACCGGCCAAGCGCGCGCGTGTTGAGCCACATCTCTCCTTTGTGAAGGCTGCGGGTATCGAGATAAGTATCGGCCGAGCTGTCGACGCTCATCTGCGTGCGATAGAAGCATGGCCCCGTGCAGGGCTCGAGGAGAAAGTGCAGCTTGTCGACGTCATCCATGGGAAGAGAATAAATCTTCCAATGCGCGGGTTCCTTCCCGGCGATGGTGACACGTCCGGTGAGTCCCTTTCGTTCGCTGCGGAGTACGCGCGTGAAGTTCACGCGCCCGCTGTTTTCGACCAGTATGTCGAGAGTGCCGGACTTTTGCAGGATCGGCAGCATAAGGCTCGAAGTGTTGAGCCTGCGATCCAATGTGCCGATAAGGACACGGTCAACATAGATCTGCGCATAATCGTGCAGGCCATCCAGAACCAGTTCTCCCCCGTCTCCTTTTTCCATGCAAGTGCGATAGAGCAAATAGCCGTAGGACTGGTTCATGTCTTCCATGGTCAGCAGGGTGCTGGACTCGACAGGTTCGGGCAGATTGCGCCACAACGACGCGGTCTCCACCGGCGGGCTGATCGGAAATGCGGCAAGTGGAATTGGCTGTAGCAATGCCGGCGGACGCTGGCCGGTGACACGCGCAATCACGTCGCGAAAAGCAAAGTATTTCTGCCTGGGCGTGCCCTGCTCATCGAGGGGCGCGTCGTAATCATAACTGGTTGTGTCCGGCTGGTAGTTCTTGCCGTTGCTGTTTGCCCCATTCATCCAGCCAAAGCTCGTTCCGCCATGAAACATGTACATGCTTACGGAATAGCCGCGCCGCAGCATCCATTCGAGTTCCTGTGCTTCGCGTGCTCCATCGGTCCGATGATGCTTTTCGCCCCAATGGTCAAACCATCCCGCCCAATATTCGCCGCTCATGTCTGGACCATCCGGCCTCTGCGACTCGAGCAGAGCAAAGCTCTTCACTGCCTCGCCGGTGCCAAAGTTGATGACGGCAGGCAACTCGGGGAGCGAGCCTTTCGCAATGAGGTCAGGACCATCGGCGGTGTAGAGGACATCCGCGCCCATGCCGCTTTTTTCCAGCGCCGCCTTCACGGCTTGCATATAGGCATGATCATCTCCAAAGGATCCGTATTCATTTTCTACCTGGACGGCGATGATGGGACCGCCGTTCCGCAGAAGCAGAGGCTCAATCTCTTTGCCAAGCCGGGCAAACCAGGTCTGCATGGCGGCGATGTATTTCGGGTCGTTGCTGCGCAGCGCCAGGCTGCGATCCTTGAGAAGCCAGGACGGGTAGCCTCCGAGATCCCATTCCGCACAAACATACGGACCGGGGCGCAGGATCACATGAAGGCCCTCCTGCTGGGCTTCTCGAATGTACTCCGCAACATCGTTCTCTCCTGTAAAGTCGTAGATTCCCGGTCGCGGCTCATGAACGTTCCAGAAGACGTAGGTCGTAACCGTGTTCAGGCCCATGGCGCGCGCCTTTCGCAGGCGATCACGCCAGTACGCGCGTGGAATACGGGTGTAATGCATCTCGCCGGAGATGATCTGATAGGGCTTGCCATCGAGCAGAAACTGCTTTCCAGAGACAGCGAAACTATGTTGCGGGGGCGCGGCGGCAAACGACGGAAGCGCGATTGCGGCAAAAAGAAACGCGCTCCGCACGACGCGAGGGAGCAAGTTGCATTGCATGAATTCCACCTCCATGCCAGTGTGTAGCCTGGTCAGGCAGGTCTGCAAGGCGAACCTTGCCGGTATCTCCGGACTGGTGCTGAAATGCCTGATCTGCGCGGTCTTTCGGAGCAAGGCACCGTGTGCCCTGCGCTGCGTCGTATTGCGCCTTGATGGCCCTGGTTGAACGCGGCCAGGGCCCACAAAAGACCAGATGGTCAAGCAAGTATCGTCCGTCTAAGCCATGGTTGACGCCAAAATCGGATCAGCCGAACTTCTTGGTCGCAAGCGAGCTTCTAATTCTGTTTGGGATCGCCATGTTTTTTGACGGGTGCGTCGCAATTTTTTGACACACTGCTCATCGTGGCCGGTGAGCCGCGCAGATTGCACAGTAGCTGCGTCAAATGTTGCGAACGAAGATGGCCCATCGTGTGCTTAGTCCTTCATGTCGTCGTGAAGCCGACGAGGTGCATCGCGACCAATCTGAAGGCGGTTGGGCTTCTTCAGGACGCTTCGGTGAGGGTGCCCGTCTTTACGCCAAAGGGGACCAGCGGCCCGCAGCCAGAAAAACGCCGCTACTGTCTGGAGAGTGCAATGAACTGTGCCAATCCGAAATGCCGCGCCGTTATGCAGGAGATGCATGGTGGGACGATGCGTATGCTGGAACTCGAAGTGCCTCCAGAGGAGCGCATCGCGCGGAGTGAGTGGGGCTTTCCGATTCTCTGTGTACCAACCAGATATGTGTGGCTGTGTGCCTCTTGTTCTCGCGTTTTCAAGCTGCTGCGCTGGACAGCTGATGGGTTGATCCTCGAACCTTGGCTTGTGGATTGCAAGCCCGACAAGTTGCCGCTCCGAATTCCTAAAAGGGAACCAGGCATCGTGAGGAGTTCCGCTTACCCAATGGCGGCAGGCAAGTCGGCATGACGTGGATGGTTTGGATCGAATGAAAGGCCATTCCTTAAAGCTCCGTACGCTGGCTCGATCTCCCTCCCACACGCTGGTTGCGGTTGTCATTCTTGCTGGCATGGCTGCAGCGGGAGTTGGCGCTTACATGCTGGGCGACTCCCGTTTGGCGCAGAGGGTGCTGCTGGGTGCGATTGTGCTCACGGGGTCGCCGCTGTGTGTCGAGCTCGTCACGCAGATCGCCAAGGGCAACTTGAGCGTTGACATTCTGGCAATCCTTTCCGTCGTCAGCGCAATCGTGCTCAGGCAGTATTGGGTGGCTGCCATCGTGATCCTGATGCTTTCGGGCGGTAAGGCGCTGGAGGACTTTTCGACACGGCGTGCGTCTACGGTGCTTCGTGCGCTCTCGCGCCGCATGCCGCAGATTGCCCATCGAATCGAATCGGAAGATCGTCAATCCGATGTTGCCATTGAGGTGGTTGCCGTAGGCGATAAGCTATCGATTCATCCGCATGAACTTTGCCCCGTGGATGGGGTCGTTCTGGCCGGGCTGGGAACGATGGATGAGTCTTACCTCACCGGCGAACCTTTTCTGATCGCGAAGGCCCCCGGCGCAACCGTTCTCTCCGGATCGATCAATGGCGATTCTGCGCTGACGATTGAGGCTACGAGCGTTGCCAAGGATTCGCGATACGCAAAGATTGTTGAGGTACTGCACGCATCGGAAGAGAATCGCCCACGGATTCGTCGCCTGGGCGAGCGGCTGGGCATGTGGTACGCGCCCACCGCCATTGCGATCGCATTGCTGAGCTGGGGGCTTTCGGGTGATCCCGTGCGCTTTCTTGCTGTGCTGGTTATTGCCACTCCGTGTCCTCTGCTGCTCGCAATTCCTGTCGCAATCATCGGCGCAGTTTCCGTCGCCGCGCGGCGTGGCATCGTCATCAAAGATCCTTCGATTCTGGAGAAGCTGGGCACCTGCACGACATTGATTGTGGACAAGACAGGGACCCTGACTTACGGTCAGCCGAGCCTCAAAGAGGTGGTTGTCTCCGGCCGATGGACGAGGCGGAGCCTCATTCAGTGGGCAGCCAGCCTGGAAAAATACTCAAAGCATCCGCTCAGCTCCGCAGTGCTGAAAGCGGCAGAAGAGGAGGGGATCCCTCTCATCAGTCCCAGGACGGTTTCTGAAGCGCCGGGCCATGGACTTGCGGGCGATCTTGAAGGGCTGAGCATCTTGCTGACTGGGCGGGGCCGGATTCAGGAATCGATGCGGCACCAACTTGCGGAGGTGCAGCCAGGGCTTGAATGTGTAGTACTGGTGAACGGACAGCTCGGCGGAGTGATGCGCTTTCACGACCAGCCGCGCTGGGAGAGCAAGCCGTTTCTGAGCCATGTCGAATCCCATCACGGGATTGAACAAATCGTGCTGCTCTCCGGTGATCGACAGGCCGAAGTTTCGCTGTTTGCGCAGGGTATGGGCATCTCCAACGTCCATGGCGGCAAGAGCCCCGAGGAAAAAGTAGCCATCGTCCGCGATCTTACGCGCACGCAGAAGACGCTCTATCTTGGTGATGGCATCAATGACGCGCCTGCCATGATGAATGCGACTGTAGGCGTCGCTCTTGGTGTCAACAGCGACATAACCGCAGAGGCTGCAGGGGCGGTCATTCTGCAGTCATCTCTCGCCAGCGTGGATGAATTGATCCACATCGGTACGCGCATGCGGCGCATCGCCGTGACCAGTGCGTTAGGCGGCATGTTGCTGAGCATGATTGGCATGGGAGCCGGCGCTCTTGGCCTGCTAGCTCCCATTGAAGGGGCCATTCTGCAGGAGGTTATCGATCTGCTGTCTATCCTGAACTCTCTGAGTATGATTCTGCCCGTAAAGACGATCGGCGACTTCGCCATGCCTGCGATGGTGCATCCTCCAGTGCCTGCAGCGTCGTCGGGCACTGCCTCGCTGCGTCCGTGACGAAATGCCAGCCGGCGCTTTATGGCCTGAGGATGCCCTGTCCGCCGGGAAATGCTCTCCGATGTCGATAAGTTCTTACGCGGATGTCCCAGAATCTTGACGTGCAGCCGGGGGGAAGACGAGGGCATGAAGCATCGACAGGCTTTAAGTCACATGCAACTGGCAACGCGCGTGCATTAGGAGAGCAGTGCAGGGTTCGTCCGGTCGTCTCGATCCGGTCGAGAGCAACTGTAGGCTCGCGTGCATAGCGGGCGGTTAAGACTTACCTTCTATGCGGCTGTCTTTTACGTTGACGCAGCTCGCGATCAGCCCCACGCAGAACCCCAGGTTGCGGGACCCTGAGGCAGGGTTCGGAACCAAATCAAGAAGGAGGAAATCATGAAAACACATTCAATGACTACCGTCGCCAGGAGAGTGGCATTCTGCGCATTTCTCCTGTCGATCCCCGTGCTCGGAACAGCGCAAGTCAAGGATTCCGAAGCCATCATGAGTACGCTCCAGGAAGTGAGATCACATGCTGCTTTGGCCCAGGACGATGCTGCTACGCTGGAATCCTACACGAGATCGCCGATGTCATGGGAATCTCATGCCAGGCGGCTGAATCTCATCAAAGAGCATGCAAACGACCTGCTCGCCGATTTCAACAAACTTACCAGCTTGCGGGGCGAGGGTTCACCCTGGCAGCAGCAAGCCATTGACGGGATCGATCCACTCTTGAGGGACATGGCGGCCCATCTAACCAGCACCATCGAACACTTGAATGCCAACAAGTCACAGATTCAAATGAAAGCCTACAAGGACCTCGTTCGCGCCAACCTGGATCTGATGACCCAGGCGCACGAGTCGATCTCCGACTTTGTAGACTATGGAACGGCAAAGGCGAAGGCCGATGAGCTTGAACAGAAGCTTGCGTTACCTGATTCGTCCACGCCTGGACTTTAATGCCTCGCACTGACGCGCCTTGAGCGCGCACGGGTCAATTGGCTGCGCCATTGTTCGTTGCCTTATCAGTCAGTGAAGATCGACTGGCGAGGCTAGAACAATGGCGCGCTCTTTTTGTATCTGCCCGCTGCGGATCAGGCGGCGTCGCTCTCTACTCCTGATCTACTGCAGGATCGCGCAAGGGTGCTGCGCATACATTCTCAATAGGCTGTCCGGGCTTGTATTCGAGCTTCTTCGGAGGTGTGCAGCCCTCTTCCTTTGTCATGAGGAGGGTAGGCTTGCCAACCTCTTCCTTTTCCGCTTCCAGCGCAATGGGGGCCAACTGCCTTTTCATCTCTTCAAACTCTGATGTCTGCACCGTCTGAACACTCTGCTTTGGAAGGAACATGATCTCACGCTGTGCGTCCACCATTCTCTGATAGAACGGAGGGTGAGTACGGAACCAACTCACTCCGTTCACATAACCTTCCTTCGTAGCCATCTTGTCAAAGAAGCGAATGAAGCCTGTTGTGTCGTATCCAGCATTCCACGCATATTGAATCCCCAACTGATCCGCTTCCAGTTCATAATCGCGGGTGATGCCCAGCAATTTGAGATCCAGCACCAGGCCAAGGCCGTAGTATCCATACTGCAACGCATAGTAGAGCCCGATTCCGGCCATGCCTCCGGTGAGCAGAATCGCAGCCACCTGAGCTGCCTGATAGAAGATGCTGGCAATGGTGGCGCGCTTCATCAGCTTGGCGCTGTGACGGGCCGTGTCATGCGCAATCTCGTGGGCAATTACGCCGGCAAGCTGTGCCTCGTCATCCGCAGCTTCCAGCAGGCCGCGTTCGAGGTAAAGATATCCGCCGGGCAGCGCGAACGCATTTATCTCCCGTGACTGAAGCACGGCCACGTGCAGCGGCACCTTCAAGTCGGAGTGCTGCGCCACTCGATCGGCGACGGACTTCGCATATTGCTGGATTGCCTTGTTCTCGACTTCGGGCGGCAGCATTCCGGCACGCTTGAGTTGATCCACAGCCTCCTGGCCGCGCTTGATATCGTCCCGCTGGCCCGGTGCGATATCCCTGAAGCCGATGTCTTTCACATCCGCCCAGCGTCGCTGGTTCTGTGCGCCGCTTGCGATCTCCGCAAGCGTAAGGCGATTCTGCTCAGGCCATTGGAGCAGCAGGTCCAACTTGGCATTCAGGTTGTCATAGGCGTTTGGAATTGCCTGTGCCGAAAGAACGTCAGACTCGCTTTTCAGCAACTCCAGATTCTGAATTGTGCAGTGCAGAATGTGCCGCTTCTGATCTTCCAGCTTTGCGCCACCCTTCTTCAGCTCGCTCCTTGCTGTCTCCAACTGCCGGCTATACGTCTTGGCATGTTCTTTGAATTTGTTGCGGCAGCTGCTCTCTCCGCTTTTCAACGCCTGCCGCTCACTTTCGACCTCTGAGGCACTGAATGTGAGAGAGGGCGCAAGCTCGAAGAGATCAAGGTACGGCTTCTGTAGATACTGGTGGATCGGCAACGTCTTCCCGGCCGGAACTGAGGTTGTCTGGGGCTTTGCCGATGCGGGCGCACCCGGCAGCAGCGCCAGTAAAACGCTGAGACATCCAGCAATACACTTGCGCAGGAATTCACTCATAAAATCCCCCTTTCTCTGGCTGCGACTGACCGTCAACGGGCAATCAGCGCCACGGGTGCGCTTACGGTGTTGTGTCGAGCGGAGCCGTGTATCCCTCCCGCGTAAAGACCTCAATCCTGCGTCGCCGGCCCTTGTCATCTGTGACTTTCAATGGCTTTCCGTCGGGTCCCACAATCTCCACCTTGAGGCAGTGGTAGAGGCCGTCGCGGCTCTGCTTCGGCGGTCGAAAGGTCAGCGTGTATTCGCCGCGCAAGAAACCGACAACACTGCGGAAGATCGAGGGCAACTCGGCGTCAAATCGCGGGAAGAGTGCGAGACCTCCGGTTTGTTTTGAGAACGCGCTGAGCGCGTTCTTGCCTTGGATGTAGGAAACGTCAGAGCCGCTCAAACGTACATATTCCGGCTCAGCCAGGCCTATGCAGAAGATCGTCGTGTCGGTGTTTCGCAGCCGCGCGCGAACTTCATCCAGGGTAGATTTGCTGAAGCTGTTTGCGCCCGTCGAGAGAAGCAAAATCGAGGTTCTGCCGCGAACCGTCTGCAGCTTGTCTAACGTGTCCATCAAGGCGTCGTAGAGATTGGCTTCACTGAACTGTGGCGCCCCCAGGGCATTTAGTGCATCCCGCACGTCGTAGCGTCTATGCGTAAAGTCGAGGCGCACTTTTGCCTGCATATCATAGGTGACAAGCGCCACCCAGTCTTGTGCTTCCAGATGATCGAGGAATCCATTTGCCCAGTCTGCAGCCCTGCCTGCAAAGTAACCGTACGATGCGGCGCTATACTCCATCAGCACCACGACCGTGATCGGCGCAGCGGTTGGCGTAAAACTTTCAATGGTACGGGCGGCTCCATTGTCGAGAACGCGGAAGTTGCCGGATTTCAGACCACTGAGTACATTCCCGTCCTCATCTGTGACCAGCACATCCAAGCGCACGAGGGGAACATCGACTTTGAGCTGAACGCCTGACGGGCCTTCCTTGCTGGAGCCCTGTGCGGTTGCTGGCATGTTCCCGGGCTCCTGGGGCGCGGCAACACACAACAGAGGCGAGGCCAACAATAAAGCGAGACACAGATTTGCGAGCGTCGCAAACGCGCACAACCTGCAATGGCTCGTCATTTCGCACCTCCCAACGATCAACCTCACGATCCGCAGGGAATGGCGGGTTAAGCGGGTCCAATGGGCGGCTGAAACGCGCTTTCTGCAAGCCGTCTGGGCCGCCTTGCGCAGATGGAGCCCGCATTCAATATAGGCCGAATTATCCTCCAATGCGCCTCACGCAGGCCGCATTCCTCGGTACTCGATTCAGCATCTCTAAGGAAGAACCTGCAAGGTCTTCGTCTACTTCGGAATGCGCCTGTACGGTGTCTGGCCCATGGCGGCGTTCGGATTCTGGATCGGCGTGCAGATGCGGATCTCCAGATATTGAATGAGCGATTGCGCTGCCAAGAATCAGCACCGGACAGGGGGCCTCGTTAACGAGCCTGTTCATCACACGCATCCCGTCAAAGGAATAACCGGGAGTGATACCCGGCGTGCCCAGAATGATGAAATCCGGCTCCGATCTGGCTGTCTGCGTCAGGATTTCCTGCGCCAATTCTCCTTCACAAAACCGAGTCTCAAAAGGGAATTGCGATTGCAGTTCCCGCAGGGGCCATAGGAAATGCGGCAAGGGCTTGCAGACCGCTGACCCATCGGTCCCATTCACGATCCTCTCGCCCGGAGGGAAGACGTGAAGGACCGTCAGCGTTGCATGGTGCTGCTCTGCAAAGCGGCATGCAAAACTGAGCAGCACCGCGCAGTTCATCTCCGGGGAAAGGGCAAGAGTCACGCGGCCAAGCGGCGGGGTGAACTGGGATGCGGCGGGAAGGGATCCGCCGAGCAGGCAGACAGGCACGCCGACGCGCGGCAGGATCTGCTCGGCAATCGCGCGCGTCGCAATCCCCCTTGCACAGGGATCTATCTTCGTCGTCACAATAACCCGGTTTACACCGCGCAGCCGGACGAGCTGAGGGATCTCTTCAGCTGGCAGTCCCTGCAAAAGAACGGGCTCGCTTGCAATGCCCGCCCAGCGGAGCTGTCGGGCCATCCTTTCCAGCAGCAGCTGTGCGCGATGCGCGGAAGGCGATCTCCGCACGGGGTGAGCACTGCGGCGGGAGCGTGACTCCGGGTAGTAGGGCCGGGTTACGTAGGCCAGAAGTATCTTCGCAGCACTTCCTCGGGCCTGTTTGACAGCCTCCAGAAGCAGTGTTTGTTCATCGGCAGAGTTGGTCACCATCAGAATCACTTCAGGTGCGCACCAGAGCCGGATTTGGCGAGGGCTTGCAGAGCACGGAATCGTCTCAACGGGAATGCAATCAAGATAGGTGTCTTGCATGGATGACAATGCCTCCATTCTTTGCAGAGAAGCAGGTCAACGTTGCGGGCAGGTACGGCGGAACTCACCAGCCGTTCCGACATGCCTCCTCAGAGGTTATCGCAAAGAGTGATTCGAGTGTCACGACGAGTGGAATCTTGCACGCAGTGGCCCATTCCAGTTTGCCTGACATGCTCGTACCCAAGAGATGCGACGCCACACCTCAATACAGCGCCGCAGGGCCGGAGCGCCGCCGGCAGAGGCACCAATTGCTTTGTGTTCATCGCTCCGGTGCGGATCTTCACGCCCTCGCGGAGCGACTGCCTGTGGCTTGGAGGAGCGGGACGGACGCTGCGCCGGCGGCAAACCGGCGACATGACCGCTGAATTGGTCCAATTCTTTTGACGGCGTGTCCAATACTTTCTACCAATCCTCTGTCCATGCCTCCCCCATTGATGCGAAATTCCGGCTCTGACGCCTCCGGCGCGTGGGCTGCATTGGCATCGGACGTGCATTACAGCACATGTATCCCTGCCTTAAGACCGGGATATGAAAAGGAGATGTCATGAATTACGCCAAGCTCGGATTGAGGCGCAGGATAAAAAGGCTGGTGGTTGCTTTCGCGCTTTGCGCATTTGTTGCTGGAGCTCAGGCTGCAACGACCACACTCCAGAACATGCAGGCGGCCTTTAACGGTGAAAGCAATGCACACGCGCGCTATCTGGCCTTTGCACAGAAGGCAGACAGCGAAGGGTACGGTGAGGTGGCCAGTCTTTTTCGTGCCGCTGCCAGGGCTGAGCAGATCCATGCCGGCAATCATGCGGACGTGATCAAGCGGCTTGGCGCAACTCCGCAGGCAAAAGTCGAAACACCGGATGTGAAGTCTACGCGCGAGAATCTCGAGGCTGCCATCAGGGGCGAGACCTATGAGCGGGATACGATGTATCCGGAGTTTCTGAGCCAGGCAAAGAAAGATCGCAATGCCGCGGCCGTGAAGAGCCTGAACTTTGCCAAGACGGCTGAAGCCGAGCACGCAAAACTTTACTCTGCGGCGCTCACAAACCTGGACAGCCTGAAGGGGAGCAAGTCGATGGCCTTCTTTGTTTGCCCCAAGTGTGGCTTTACTGTGCGGGAGCTGAGTTTCGCCAAGTGCCCATCCTGCTTCACGCCGAAAGAAAAGTTTGAAAAAGTGTCGTGACCATGTTGTGTCCGACCCTGGCCGGCGGACGTAGAAGTCGCTCGCAGAAAGGGAAACCATGTTGCATTTTCCACCCATTCCGACCTGGGAAGCGATGCATCCGCTTATCGTCCATTTTCCCATCGCGCTCCTCTTGCTGAGTCCGCTCTTCATCCTGATTGGTGCGGTGCTTTC
>JAKBHH010000150.1 GCA_021836865.1 Acidobacteriota bacterium | reverse complement strand
CTCGGATGTTGATCGCGGGCAGGGGCTTGCCGTGGCGCGGACGGAGCGGAAAGTTGCTCATCTTGCGCTTGACCCCGCGAAAATTGCGGCGATTGCGGCTGGAGACGACGTGTTCCTGGAGTATTTCGCCAAGCACCGCCTTATGAAAGGCTCCCCTCTTCGCAGGGGGGAATAGCGCCATAGACACCCATTTTGCGGCGGATGACGCGGACGGCGTGGAGAAACGAGAGCCGGTCGGGGTCTTCATCGGCCTTGAGGGCGGCTTCGTGCATCAGGCCGCGGATGGCGAAGTGGGCCATCAAGAGTCCGTAGAACTCCTGACGCACCAGATCCGGTGTTTTGCTGCGCAGCACGATCTTGGCGCCGCGCAGGTGGGTCTTGAGCTCATCGAATGCCGTTTCTATCTCCCAGCGCTCATGATAAAGGGCGGCGAGTTCATCGGCTGGAGCTTTGCCAGGATCCAGGATGGTGGTTGCCAAACGATAGATCGGCTCGGAGCCCTCGATTCCGTCCAGACGGTAATCGATCACCCGAAGGACTTGTCCGTTGGTTTTGTGTCGCCAGTCGCGCTCGGAAGGATACACACGGCTCAAATAGGAGCCATCGGGCAGGCGCTTCTCTGAGGCCATGCGCATGTTCTTCTTCATCCGCCAGAGCAAGTCCGCACCCGTGCCAGATGCCTGATTCCACAGTTCGAAGCCGAAGAAGTTCCGGTCAGCCAAACAGAGCATGCCTTTACGCAAAGCCGGAAGCACCGATTTTGCCAGCGTGATTTCTCCGGTCCGGCAACCATCCATGTGACTTCCAAACAGCACGTGTGTGCCGTTCTCCACCAGGGACACAAAACGGATTTGCGGATAAGCGCTTGAACCGCGGCTGGCTCCAGGACGAGAGAAAGCATCTTCGTTGGCCTTCTCGTCGGCAACATCGAATGTGCTGCCATCCAGGCTCACTAGGCGCCACGTCCGATACCACGCGCCCCGCGTGCTGCGCACAGCCACGGGCTTGACCAACTCATCGTGCAACTGCCGCAGTGGCTCCCAGCCCAGCCGCGTTCGGGCCTGAGAGATGCCCGATTTCCCAGCCACCCGCACACTTGCCGACGGATCGCGCAGCCACTGGACTGCTTCCAGAAGACAACGCAATACCTCACGATTGGACGATTGCATGTACAGCGCCAGAGCGATGACGTAGTAGACAACTACCTGCGCCGGCAGATCGCGCTGACGAATGCTGGACTTTCCTGTGTTTGAAAGCACCGGCCCGATGCTGGAGAGAGGAAACGTTTTGGCTATTACGCCAAGGCTGATGTAGTCCGTGATCCGGGCACCCGGAGGGAGTTCCGCAACCGTACGCGCCACCTGTGGCCTCCTGTCCTTGCCTCATACAGAATGCCACAAATCTCGTTAAGTGAACAGTATTAAGGCTAGGCCGCTTTTGGGGTGGCGGAGAGGTCCGTATTACCGATGAAGCCGGGTAATGCCGGGGGAGGGAAGGGGCCTCAGTTGAAGACGAACGCAGGAAGCGACGAAGGGCAGGGAGATTGGCGATGAGCCTAACAAGCCCGACAAGCGTTCAGAAGTTGCAGATGGCGTTGCACGCAAAAGCGAAGGAATCGCCAAGCTTTCGTTTCTATGCGCTGTACGACAAGGTGTACCGCCCGGATGTTCTGAGATTCGCCTATGACTGCTGCAAGGCCAACGGCGGCGCGGCGGGAGTGGACGGCCAGACGTTCCAGGACATCGAGGCTTGTGGCGCGGAGCGATGGCTAGACGAGCTGATGCAGGAACTGGAGGATCGAACCTATCGACCTCTTCCTGTACGGAGAGTCTGGATACCAAAGCCGGACGGGAAGAAGCAGCGGCCGTTGGGGGTACCCGCTATCCGCGACAGGGTGGCGGAGACGGCATCAGTTCTGGTTCTCGAACCCATCTTCGAGGCCGATCTGCAGCCGGAACAGTACGCCTATCGGCGGGACCGCAGCGCACTGGACGCCGTAAGGCATGTCCATAAGCTGATGAACACAGGACATGGGCAAATTGTAGAAGCAGACCTATCCAGCTACTTCGACGAAATTCCGCACGCCGAGCTACTCCGGTCGGTGGCTCGCCGGGTCGTCGATGGGGCCATGCTGCATCTGATTCGGATGTGGCTGGAAGCCCCAGTCGAGGAAACGGATGAGCGCGGAAACAAGCGTCGGAGCGTGCGGAATCAGGACGAAGGTCGGGGTACGCCTCAGGGTTCCCCGCTCAGTCCGCTGCTCAGCAATTTGCATATGCGCCGGTTCGTGCTCGGATGGAAGAAGCTGGGGCACGAAAAGCGTCTGCAGGCGTACATCGTCAACTATGCGGATGATTTAGTGATCTGCTGTCGTGACAGGGCCGATGAAGCCCTCACCACGATGCGGGAAATGATGTCGAAGCTGAACACAATGGCCTGAACGTGGCAAATTCCTTCATCGATGCGCGCTTCCACGCTTCCTCGTCGAGCGGACTCCTGCCGAAGTCACACGGCAGACCACGTGACCGATTCGTCGTGTCGTCGGCGAGAAAGATTGGCAATCGACGGATTGGATCCCTGCGCGTGGCACCATTTGCATGAACAGGAACCGGTCGGGTTTCTTTCCACTCTACAATCGCGTCGCAGTCCTCCCGGGCCTTGTCATCATCGCTCTCAAAGTGACGTGAATGCAGAAAGTCTCTTTTCATCGACATATTGCCGGATAGTGTGCTCAAAGAAAACACTCCCCACCGCATCCTATTGCTCAGAGAAATGATCTCCAAACGAATCAGGTTTCGCACAGCCTCACGAAGGTTGCGAGCCACGGGCGGCGAAGTGCATCATGGATGCAATGCAGGAAATACTTTCAAGAGGGGTCCATCCGAATGCTCCGCTCGAAGGGCAGGAGTTTTATGAACTGCGGATCGACGATTCGAACAATGCCAGGCGTCCCGGCTTCGTCGTATCCCAGGCCCATGCACAGTGGAGCGAGATCGACCAACAAATCATGTGGGACGAAACTGAGTCCGAGCGGTGCCCCACGTACGAAAATGCGCAGACACGGTACGAGGCGCGGCGGCGTGCTCTTGTCGAAAAGGGGTTCATCTACTCGGACATGGATTTCTGATCGAAGTTCGCACAGGCTTGGAAGGCCCCGCGGGGACCATGGCGCCTTGTGCTGACCGTTATTTTCGGAAGGGGCGTATGCAGACGGTACTCTTTCTGGACGACACAATATGCCGACCTGACAACCGGACAAACTTGGATCGACCGCGGGCACCGGCCAAAGTGGCGGGGACCATTCGTCATCGTTTAATCGGACTCTCTCCTGCGCGCGCACTGACCACACCGGATGAGGCCCATTGCTCTGAATGAATTCAAGACCATCCGCTGCATTGGCTGTTTGCTTAGCTTTCTAGCGCGCCAGACCCCACCAGAGCACGCCCGTGCCCGCCGTGGTCAATACAGCTCCCGCAATCCGGCTGACCCATTCACCGCCCGGAGCTGCCTTCTCCAGCATCAGAAGCGCCGTGATCCCTGCCATCCATCGAAGATCCATCACGCCCGCTGCAAACGGCAGCAACATCAACATCCAGCAGCAGCCTACGCAAATCATCCCATGCTCGGCACCCATGCGTGCCGCTCCGCTCCTGCCCTCGCGCCACTTTCCCAGCAGAAACGCGAACGGAGTCCGGCAATGGTGCAGACAGGCATTCTTCATCGGCGTCCACTGGTATGCACCGACCGCCATGAGCAAGCAAGCCGAGAATACGACGCTGGTGGAGGCCATCCGCGGGGACAGCAGCGCCCTGTCATGAAGAAACTGCTGCACTGCCGCGCATCCGGCGCTGAAAGCCACCCAGACCGCTGCGTAGCCCGCGAGAAAGAACGCCGTCAGAGCTATCGTTCCCTTCTGCTCCTGACGCCGTCTCTGTTCTTTGCTGAAGGCAAAAACAAAGGGCAACGTCGATGGCAGCATCATCGCCACCATCATCACGGTCCACATCGCAAATAGAGACACCACGTCTTGACGCATGGTCATCGCGCATCCGTCAGGCATCGTCATACCCATTGAAAGACGCATCATAGCGAGCCAGGCGATCCCGGCCACCGCCAGACATCCGCCAAGCAGGATCGTTCGGTCGCAATCGAGGGACCAGCTTTTTCCTTTGCCATAGCGATTAGTTTTGGTACGAAAACGGGGAATACAATCCGTTGCGATCCGAAAGCGTCCAGCGGTAGCCGTGGTCCTGATACCGCAGCGCCTTCGACTTTGCTACGACGGCGGGAAATCCCGGCGCGATGCACAGCGGATGTCCGCTGATGGCCACGTCCGCCCCTCCCGCGCCGCCGATGGCCTCGATATCCACGTCGGCTACCTCGCCGATTTTCAGAGTGCGGCGTTTCCCTTCCTGCCTGAACTCGATTGGCGCGCTCGCCACACCCAGCACCTGTCCAATGTGCGATGCCAGCCGCGCCGGATGGCCGCCGCTCTGCCCTGCAAAAATCCTTACAAGGGCATTCTTTTGGCTGTCATTGGCCCGCTCGTCCAGGTAGAGCGCTGCTTTCCATGGAACCTCATGCATCGTGCCCGGTGAGTCCACCGCCAGACCGACGTTCAAGCCAGTCAGATCGATCTCGCCATAGTGCCCCTCATCGATATGCCAGCCTACGACCACCGTGCAGTTTCCCTCCGTCGGCCGGCTCAGGAAAATGCACGGACAGGCAGGCTTGCAATTACAGGATTCCAGATATTGCCCAGACACGCGCCAGTTGTCGCTCATATAGCCTCCTGTTTTTCTCAAAGTCCTCTGTGAAGGGGTCGGTGTCGTCCTTCCCGCGTTTGTCGCTCCATCGTCCCGAATTGGTGCTCAGAGGTTGCACTCCTTGATTCCGGCTAGTACTCAGCCTTTGAAGAGCACAATGAACCAATAGCCCGCAAGGCGGCATCCCCCGTGTGGGCCATTTAGGAAGCGCATATCGAAATGGCCCGAGCGGGCCATACAGATGGTTAGGCGAGGAGGCCGCGACGTGTCGCCTGGGCAACCGCGGCGGCTCGTGTCGGGACGTCGAGCTTGTTCAGGATGTTCGCTAGGTGGCGATGGACAGTGTGTTCGCTGAGGAAGAGGCGTTGAGCGATTGAGTCATTGCTCAACCCCTCCGCAACAAGCCGCAGCACCTCGATCTCTCGCCCGGTTAGCTCACCAGGTTCCGCTTTCTGCGAGTTCGCCGGATCGATGGAGTGAGGCAGGAGGAGATCGGAAAGCAGCTTCTCCGCTCGCGCGACCTCCAGTCCGGCATTGAGACCGGACAGAATCGCTTTGCCGCGACAGAGTTCCTCGACTCCGGCGTTCCCTCTTCCCAGCGCGCCCAGCGCACGCGCTAGTTGAATCCGTGCCCGCCCGGTTTCGAAGGGCGCGCCGCTGCGCGTGTACATTTCGCAGGCATCTTCAAAGCAAAGCCGCGCCTCGTTGGCATTTCCTTTGCCCATGGCGGCGTAGCCGGAGGCAAAGCTCAGGTCGGCTCGCAACGGAATGGTACCGACAATGGCTGCGATCTCTCGCAGCTGATCGAGAGCGGCTTTCGCTCCTGGCCAGCCCCGCAGATCAGTGTGTGCCTGTACGGCAAGTTCCAGGCCCGAAGCACGGTCAATACGATTGAGAATCGGCAGATGGCGCAGGTATTGTTCGATGAGCTCCAGAGCACCGCCCGGGTCATCGCAGTCGAGGGCCAGCCGCGCACGCGCGAGCAATCCCGCGCCGTGCGGCGCAAGCTGCTCCACTATGGCTGCGGATTCGGCCAAGCGCCCCTGTCTGCGACGGAGCTCAGCGAGACGCACCAGCGCATCACCCTTCATGGCGGGTCGGCAAGCGGCAAGTTCCTCGCTTGCCGCACACAGCTCCTGTTCCGCTTCTCCCCAGGTTCCCCGCCATAGGCAAATCGACGCGTATTGTGTGCGGCATACGGCAAAAAGGGGACGCAAGCCCCATTTCGCGCAGAACTCCTTCAGCCTGCGACACCATTGCACGGCTCGTTCGAAATCCCGCACCCGCTCGCATGCCGCAATCAAATAGCAGCCGCACAGACCTATGGCTACCCGATCAGTCAGCTCACCGGCAATCACCGCTGCACTAACCTCGTCTAGAATTCGCATTCCATCGGCAACAGAACCGGATGCGACCAAAGCGAGGCCAGCAACCGCCCGGCCCAGCATTTCGAGATCGATGCTTCCTGCCGTCTGGGCAATGCGAATTCCTTCATGGGCCAGGGACAGTGCGCTCCGGGTCGCCTTCTTCGAGAAGGCACAGAGAACCCTCGCGCACTTCGAGCCAGGCGCGCTCCGCACACGGTGGATGATCTTCGAGAAGTCGGCGGGCACGCTGCAGCCAACCATTGGCGACGACATTCTCGCCGCGAAAGGCCCAGGAATCCCAAGCCAACCACACGGCAACTCGGGCGGCTGCAGCGCGATCTCCGCGGGCCATATACAATCGGTAGGCGCGCGCTCGTGAATCGAAGACAACATCTGCCAGGTCGAGCCACCATGCCGCGGTTCCCAGGCCATCGAGCGCTTCGGGAAACTCCTTGATGCGGAGCACAGTCTCGAAAGCCGCGCGCGCTTCCGTCCAGGCGCCCCGCATGAGCGCATCATCTCCAGTAACACAATCGGGTGGCCTCGGAGTCCTCATAGTACAGGAGTTCGATTATAAAGAGCCCTTTGATTCAGTAGGCGCAAAATTGCTAAGTCACTCACCGACGCAAGCCCGCAAACAAGTCGCCAAGGCTACATGATGTTTGGGTCCAGCAAGTTGACGTATAATGGCCAAGCTTGATAGGTGTTTCTGGTTGTCCGTGGACGGTAAAGCCAAATCACTCATCGAAATGTTCCTGTGCCTTCTTGAATTTCGCTCGGTTGGATTTGAGGGCTGGAGTGCGCATTGCTCTCCACCCCGATTAGCGTCAGCTAGCGGACAAATGGGGTGATACCACTGATACCTATTGATCCGGCCCTGAAGAGTGGAACTTATGCGGCATAGGCGACATCTTTCTGGCCGAAGTAGCTTTCGACCCTGCCGGGCTGCTTCTGGATGCTGCGCAGGGCGCCGATGGCAGTGC
>JAKBHH010000052.1 GCA_021836865.1 Acidobacteriota bacterium | reverse complement strand
CCACTGTACTGCTGCTCTGGGTCGGCCAGGACCTCACCTATTCCCCCGGCTGGGCGCACCCGATGGCCTACTACTTCTTTGTCGCGATCGGCATCGTCCTGGTATGCGGACTCACCGGCATCATCCTTCGCCGCGGCACGCCGCGCATCGACTAGCGCCTTCTCGTTTCCCTGCGCGGGCCCGCCTCCTCCAGGGCCTTAGCGCTCCCATTCTGCAAAAATGGCCGCAACGGTATAGCCTTATAGGTATCGATGGCCGCAGCTTCCTCCAGCCCGTCCACCGCAGTCGCGCCCGCCGCGCGGCTCATGGATAGCCATGGCCGCGTCATTCATGACCTGCGCGTTTCCATCACCGACCGCTGCAACTACAAGTGCGTCTACTGCCGCACCGGCGAGCACGGCGCACAGTATCCCGAGCTCGGCATCGAAGAATACCTCCGCCTGATCCGCCTCTTCGTCAACCTCGGCATTGAAAAAGTCCGCATCACAGGCGGCGAACCCCTGCTGCGTCACGGCCTCCTCGACCTCATCCGCGAGCTCGCCCGCCTGCGCACCCTCCACGGCGACCCGCTCGACCTCGCCCTCACCACCAACGGCCACCTGCTTGACACCCTCGCCGCGCCGCTCAAGGCCGCTGGCCTTCAGCGGGTCACGGTCAGCATGGACGCTGTCGATGCGCCGACCTTCGAGCGCATTACCCGTATCCCGGGCAGCTTTCACAAGGTGCTCAGCGGCGTCCGCGCCGCCCGTGACGCCGGCCTCACCCCGCTCAAAATCAATTGCGTCCTGCTGCGCGGCTTCAACGACAACGAGATCGAAGGCTTCGCCCGCTTTGCCCGCGAGGAGAACGTCGCCGTCCGCTTCATCGAATTCATGCCGCTGGAAGAAGGCCGGCTCTGGACCCCGGAGATCGTCGTACCGCTCAAGGAAATCGTCGAGCGCATCACCCGCGTCATGCCGTTGCTCCCCTTGCCTCCGCGCGAAGCCAGCGAAACCGCCCGCCGCTACACCTTCGCCGACGGCGTCGGTGAAATCGGCATCATCGCGCCCGTCACCCAGGCCTTCTGCGGCGCATGCAGCCGCGTCCGCCTTACCTCCGACGGCAAGATTCGAACCTGCCTCTTTTCACAGGTCGAGCACGACCTTTATGGCCGCATGAGAAGCGGCGAAAGCGATCAGAATCTCTCCGCCTTCATCGCGCAGACCGTCTATGGGAAAGAAGCCCGCCACCACATCGGCGAGCCCGGTTTCCTCAAGCCGTCGCGCTCCATGGTCCACATCGGCGGCTAAGGGTTTGTCGGGATTCGCCTGCACACGAACCAGGCATTCACACGTTTTTTCATCAAGATGCGCCCCATTGCGACTCCCAAAAGGTCAACCCGTGCCCCGAAAATAACCTGCCGTTTCGCTGTTGGTAACCCCGCTCCGCGATTGCGGCGCGCCTTTCGCGCTTCCCCTGTGACACAATGATTCCCTGGCAGAACTGCACGGAGCACCCCATGATTGACGCGCAGGAGAAACCCGCCCCAATCGACGACCTGCTCGTCTTTCACAAGCTGGCGCGTTCCCTCACCTCCAGCTTCGACCTCGACACCATTCTTCGCACCATCCTCGAACACATGGAACGGCTGATCCAGGCCGAGCTGTGGACCCTGCTCATGCTCGACGAGACAAGCCAGGAGCTTTACTACGCCATCGCCGCCGGCGGAAATGAAGAAGCCCTCCGCGAGCTGCGCGTCAAAGTCGGCGAGGGCGTCGCCGGCTGGGTCGCCGAGCACGGCGAGACCCTCATCGTGCCCGACGAGGGCGAAGACGATCGCCTCTCCATCGCTCACCGCGCCGTCCCGCGCAAGATTCGATCCGTCATCGCCATGCCACTGCGCGGTCGTACCCGCGTCCAGGGCGTCATTGAAATTCTCAATCCCACCCAGGAGCAACTCTCCGACTACACCATCGCCTTCCTCCACATCCTCGCCGACCACGCTGCCATTGCCATTGAGAACGCCCGCGACGTCGCACGCATCCAGGAGCTTACGATCACCGACGACACGACCGGGCTCTACAACATGCGCCACCTCTATGAGGTGCTTACGCGCGAGCTGCAACGCTGCGCGCAGACCGGCGAACCCGTCAGCCTCGCCTTTCTCGATCTCGACCGCTTCAAGCGCGTCAACGATGTGCATGGGCACCTGATCGGCAGCGAGCTGCTCGCCCTCGCCGGCCAGCGCATCCACACACTCAGCCGCCCGCAGGATCTCTGCTTCCGCTACGGCGGCGACGAATTTGTCATCCTCATGCCCGGTACGACTGCCGGAGAAGCCTTCGCGCTCGTCGAAACTCTCCATCGGCAACTAGTCGAAACCACATTCCAGATCAAAAACGGACCCGCGCTCACCGTCAGCGCCAAGGTTGGAATCGCCACCGCCCCGCGCGACGGCGACTCCATCCACGCCGTCATCGGCACAGCCGACTCCCGCATGTACGAAGTCAAAGGCGAAGGCCGCGGCCGAATCCGCGGCGGTTGAAACGAACCTGACGTTCGAGTTCGTCCCCCATGCACCCAGCAGCCGACCAGATAGCACCACCACACCACGCGCAAGAGCCTCAGGGATGTAGTGGGCTCCTCGGTAGCGGAGCCGCGGCATTCAACGCCCCCGTCGGATAGGGTGTCACGGACACAGGATCGCTATCCGGCTGCACCAGCCAGACCTTTCGGTCCTTGTAATGGTCTATTAGTTCCTGGTTCCCGCTCGGCTCCATATCATCCGCCCAGATGACCTTCTGCCCATCAATGTCCGCCCCGTTGTACACCCACTCAATCAGAGCCGGCGAATGATGTGAATAGCGAACGAGGGCTAGCTGATTACCTTGAAGCTCTTCCAGCTTCTGTTCTACCGATTTACGCTTTACACCAAAATGATCGGGGCCGTACCACTCGGTAAGAGTCTCCTTCGATGGCCACCGCGCTACGGGAAGACCGAGGAAGCGATTGAAGGGTCTTATTCCGGCCATAACGAGGCACACAAGAATACACATTCGCACAATCGCACGCCCAATCCTGAGGTCGTTCAGCCGCCAATGGCTCAGGTGGCGAGCTGATTGAAGGCCCGCTGCATACAGTGCCCCGGTAAACGGTGCCACGTAGTGCGGTATGCCGAAGATTTCGATGGACATGCCAAAGATGAGTATAAGCAGCGCAATGGATAGGAATCTTATACGACGATCGAACAAGGCCCGAGGCATGAGCACGAGCAGGGGCAGGAGAGCCAATCCGCAATAGAAATTTAGCCACACGGCCCCCAATTGAAAATGTTCAACCACCGCGCCAGACAGCGAGCGGGTCGCGTCGTAGCCGGTCAGCTCTGACTCGTAGAACTCTTTCATGTGTGGGTGACGATAGTGAGGCTCGCGACGTGCTCGCTCCCATACAAAATAAGGCGCGATTGCATAGGTTGCCCGGTCAACCGTATAGGGCAGGGTGATGACGCTTCCAAAGGCGCGATAGTCGTAGAAGCCAAGCCAGGCGAGGGAGGCGATCAGAAGCAGCAGGGGGCCAGCGGCCATGCCGATCAAGGTGGTCTTGGGCAAAGGATTACTCTTGGCGAAGACCCAGCGCGCCATTACAAATGCGACAGGCAAGCAAAGCAGCATTCCTTCGTATGGCCGGGTGAAGGCGACTAGCACGGCTCCAATCGCGATGAGCCACAAACTACGCGCCCTTTCAGTCCGCAGGAAACGCGGAAGGGCCCCCAAAATCAACGCCCCCCCGAGCGCAGCAATCGAGCCTCCGCCAGTGTATGTGTCCATCCAATAGCTAAAAAGGCCAAGTCGCAGGACACAGAGGAAGCCCCCAAGTAATGCCCACTCGGGAGGCAGCCAGGCCTGCAACATCCAACAAATCGCGGCACACATGAGACCTGTCGCTATCAAGAGGCCAAACCAAGGATCTCCGAAAACAAGTTTGCCGCCCGCTAGGACGAGGCCGGCCCCTGGAAAATACATGGATGCGTAGGTCGGCAGCATCGTCTCGTGGACTGTCTCGAAGTGAACCCACATGGCAGGAGTTGGATTTGCGAGCCGTCCGTGCAGGAACGTATCCGCCGCAAGGAGCATGCTGAAGTCATCGTGAATAAAGGGCAAAGGAACCGGCATCAGCGGGAGCATTGCCAGGCGCAGCACTATTGCGGAAAGTCCAACGATCAGAACTGACAAGCCCCGCCTGCGCGCAACAGCTGCAAAGCCGCGCTCCACCACCCGAAATTGCCTGTCGCATATGCGTGGAAGGCCAAACGCCAGCAGCATCCCGGCCAGCGTCAGGGTGCCTTCCACAAACTGCAGACTCAGGCCGGGCTGTCCGCTATCGGGTGACAGGATCATTGGGGATCAGAGGACAACTACATTCGCATGCGTGGTGGGCGCAAACTTTCCTCATTCTACGCTGCAGGTAGCTCCCTGCGTGCCGGCAATCTCCGGAAGGGTTGCTCGTGTCGCGCTTAAAAATGGAAAAATCCCGCCGATACTCAGAACTCTTTAACGCGGTCTCATGGGATGCAGAGCAAGACCGCAAAACTCCTCCACAGCTTCACTGCTCAACTACTGACAGAACTGCCGACCGTGCTGACAATCGCAGAGTAGATCATGCTGATGTCCGTGCTCACCGATTTCAACCCGGCGGTCACCGTGAAGGCGATGAGGGCCACGACGAGGCCATACTCGACCAGATCCTGGCCGTCCTCACGCGCGGCGCGAGCCTTAATCCAGTTGTACAGCATGGAGACTCGATTCCCCATAGCATCCTCTTCTCGACCGGAGTTGCCCGGTCAAACTAGAAAGAGCCCCGCCGGATCCAAGACAACCGTGAGCCGCAGAGCCTGAACCCAGCCGCCTTTTTGTAACCCGGTGACCCGCACATCCGGCATCAACACCACATCGCTCCTCTTCAGAAAGCGGTCCGGTGCCTCCGGCCGATTACATCCAATAAATATCCCCGCCTGGGCTCAGTCATCGGCCCCCTGAACCGGCAGGTTGAAGAGCGAGGGCATAGAAATCACACCCTGCTGGCGCTCGTAGCAGGAGCGTGGTTGGCGGCAATTGCCTGGAACCTCCATCGGAGCCGTGGCGCAGGATCCTTCCTGAGAAACCACGGCTGCGATACGCAGGGTTTCCGGCATCTATGAATCGAAGATGCCCTGACGCGATGGCGATTCCAGGCAAGTGACCGACTCTAGATAAGTTTAGAGATCACTCCGCCGGGAGAGGAGGTCTAATTCCAGCCCTGGTCTCCCAAGGCAGTGGACTACGTCGTGGCGACTGCGCTCGTCAGGGTGCTGGTGATGTCGCTGAAAACAGAGCTGATCTCAGTGCCGAGGGCATGCATCGCAGCGACGGCGCCAAAGGCAACCAGAGCAACGACCAGGCCGTACTCAACCAGATCCTGGCCTTCTTCGTTCTTAAGAAGGTCCTGGACCTTCACAAGGATGTTCATCATAAGATTGTTCATTCGTCTCTCTCCAAGGTGGGTTGTGTCCCAGCGGTAGGCTGGTGACCCCATATTAGCAATCCCGATGCCAATGCCCGGAGATTTGGCGCTTCTAATAAAGTCAACAACCTACAGCCACACGGGCCCACAAAGCGTAAACATTTGTATACACCCGATCGGGTCATCTTCCCCCTCTGGGTATACATGACACCTAAGTGTCACTGCTGTTATCCACCGGTAACCCGCTCATTTTCAACTTGATCCGGGTAAACCAGCAAGCAGGATGGCGCACAGGTAGATCGCCCCTCCCCGTCGGGCCGCGCAACCGCCATCCTCAAGCTGCAAAATATTGCAATGATTACAGCTATGGTCGAGTGACCGCCCGTCAGCGCCGCCGCCGCTTCCTTGGCCGTCAACTCACGGTGTATTGCTCTGCCAGCGTCAGAAACGCCCTCTCCTGAGCCGACACCCATGCCGCATCCCGCCCCAGTTCCCCGGCCAGCAGTCTGGCCACCGGCTCGGCCATCGCCATGGCCGCTCGCGCATTCAAAAACAGCGCCCGCGTCCGCCGCGCCAGCACATCTTCCACGCTTCGCGCCATCTCTGCACGTGCCGCCCAAACCACTTCCGCACCAATATAGGGCAGCTCCGGATGAAGCTGCTTCCCCAATCCGGGATGATCCTGCGCCAGCCACCGGATCGCCACCGCATCCGCGCCGTAGACCTCCAGGCTGCCCAGGCTCGCCGCATTCTCCATGTATCCGTGAATCCTCAGGTTCCGCGTGGTGCAGGGCTCGTCGCGCAGCCTGCCCAGCGTGATGGCATGGTCCACGCAGTCCTCGGCCATGTGCCGGTAGGTTGTCCACTTGCCGCCGGTGATCGTCAGCAGACCCGAGGCATCCACGTGAATCGTGTGATCGCGTGAGAGCGCCGACGTTTTGCCCTCGCCTTTAACCAGCGGCCGGAGCCCCACGTAGACAGCCAGCACATCGGCGCGGCTCGGCGGCCGGGTCAGGTACCGTCCGGCAGTCTCCAGAATAAAATCAATCTCTTCCTCCAGCGGTCGCGGTTCCACGCTGGGCGCATCCACGGGCGTATCCGTCGTCCCGGCTACGGCATGTCCGTGCCAGGGAATCACAAACAGCACGCGCCCATCGCTGGTGCGCGGCACCATCAGCGCCGTATCACCTTTCAGGAACGACCGGTCAAACACCAGGTGAATGCCCTGGCTGGTGACGACCAGCGTTTCCGCCGCGGGGTCCGCCATGCGGCGGATGGAATCCGTGAAGACGCCTGTTGCGTTGACCACCATGCGCGCCGGAATCGCAAGCTCCTCGCCCGTCTCCATATCCCGCGCCGTCATGCCGTTCACGTAGCCCTCCGCATCGCGCGTCAGGCCGGTCGCAGGGCAGTAGTTCACCAGCGTCGCGCCATGGTCGGCGGCCGTCATGGCCAGGTGCACCAGTAGCCGCGCGTCGTCAAACTGCCCGTCGTAATAGATCACCCCGCCGCGCAGCTCCTCCGGCTCCAGCGCCGGCAGCAGCGCCAGCGTCTCTTCCTTGCTCAGCACCTTCGATGTTCCAAACCCGTATTTGCCGGCCAGCATGTCATACAATTTGAGGCCGATGCCGTAAAACGGCGCTTCCCACCAGGAATAGTTCGGCACCACAAACGCCAGATCATGCACCAGGTGCGGCGCGTTCTGCCGAAGCAGCCCGCGCTCCTTCAGCGCCGACATCACCAGAGACACGTTTCCCTGCTCCAGATAGCGCACGCCGCCGTGCACCAGCTTCGTCGACCTGCTGCTGGTGCCTTTGCCAAAGTCGTAGGCCTCCACCAGCACCACGTCCAGTCCGCGCGCCGCCGCATCCACGGCCACGCCCATGCCCGTCGCGCCGCCGCCAACCACCGCGATGTCCCACGGCTTGTTCTGCCGCGCCCGATCGCGGATCTTCAGCACCATCTCATCTCTGCGCATCATTCGCTCCAGTTCTTTGTGCGGTCCACTGCTCGCTGCCATTGCTTCCGCCGCGCGCCGCGCTCGTCGTTGCTCATCTTCGGCTCAAAGCGCACATCCCCCGTTCGCCGTGCCGCCAGTTCCGCATCGCTGCCCCACACGCCCGCTGCTAATCCTGCCAGATACGCTGCGCCCAGCGCCGTGGTTTCCGTCACTTTGGGCCGCACCACCGGTACGCCCAGCACGTCCGCCTGGAACTGCATCAGCAGGTTGTTCACCGCCGCGCCGCCGTCCACGCGCAGCGCCTCCAGCGGCGTACCCGTCTCGCTCTCCACTGCCTCCAGCACATCGGCCACCTGCAGCGCTATGCTTTCGAGCGCCGCCCGCGCGATATGTCCCGGCCGCGTCTCCCGCCGCAGCCCAATCAGCATCCCCGCCGCATGGGGATCCCAGTGCGGAGCGCCCAGCCCCACAAACGCCGGCACAAATACCACCCCGCCCGTGTCCGGCTCACTCGCGGCCAGCGTCTCCACATCGGCCGAGGAACCAATCAGACGCAGATTATCCCGCAACCATTGCACCACCGCGCCGCCAATAAAGATGCTCCCCTCCAGCGCATATTCCAGCCGCCGGTGCGCACTCGCAGCCAGTGTCGTAATGAGCCGATGCTTTGACCGCACGAACTGTGTGCCAACGTGTTGCAGCAGAAAGCAGCCGGTGCCGTAGGTGTTCTTGGCCTGGCCCGCGTCCCAGCACATCTGCCCAAACAGCGCCGCCTGCTGGTCGCCGGCCATCCCTGCAATCGCAATGCCGCCGAGCCCCAGCGTCGTCGTCACCTCGCCCACCCGCTCGCTCGACCACGCCACCTCCGGCAGCATGCTCGCAGGAATCCCAAACAGCCGCAGCAGTTCCTCATCCCACTGCCCCGTGCGAATGTTGAAGAGCAGCGTCCGCGAGGCGTTCGTCACGTCGGTCACGTGCCTGTGCCCGCTTGTCAGGTGCCACACCAGCCAGCTATCCACCGTGCCAAAGGCCAGTTCGCCGCGCTCGGCCCGCGCCCGCGCGCCCGGCACGTGGTCCAGAATCCACTTCACTTTCGTCGCGGAAAAGTACGGGTCCAGCACCAGCCCGGTGCGGTCGGAAACGTTTTCACCCGCGCCCGCACTCTCCAGCGCTGCGCACGCATTCGCCGTCCGCCGGTCCTGCCACACAATCGCCGAATGAATAGGCTTGCCTGTCGCGCGCTCCCACACCACCACCGTCTCGCGCTGGTTCGTAATGCCGATGGCGGCCACATCCCGCGGCCGCGCGCCCACCTTGCCCAGCACCTCCACCGCGCAGCTCATCTGGCTCGTCCAAATCTCCTCCGCGTCGTGCTCCACCCAGCCCGGCTGCGGATAGTGCTGCGCAAACTCATGCTGCGCCACCGCCGCAATCGCGCCTACCTCGTCAAACAGAATCGCCCGCGAACTCGTCGTCCCCTGGTCCAGCGCCAGAATGTACGTCATCCTCACCCCCGCACTCCGGTCCCAAGTCCATCACACGCCACGTACGCACGGCAACCATCTTCCCGCGCCCCGCCCCGCCGCGCTACATCCGGTACATCTCCACATACTCCGGCACCGGCATCGCCTCCAGCCGTTTCCGGTCCATCGACGCATCCAGAATCCGCGCCTGCTGCGCCGCGTCAAACCGCCGCGTTCCTTCGAACTCACGCGCAAGATTCCGCCGGAACTTCTCGACCAGCAGCGGCATCCCCTCTGCGCGCCGCCGCTTGTGCCCAATCGGATACTCCACCGTCTCCTCGAGCTCCGTGCCGTCCTTCAGCACCAGCCGCAGCGAGTTCGCAATCGACCGCATCGCCGGGTCATGATAATCCGCCGTAAACTGCGGCACCTCGCTCGTCTCTACCAGCGCCCGCAGCGCGTCGATGCGCTTGCCCCACACCGGGTCCAGCGCCAGCGTGTCCTCGTAGTCCGCCGCCGTCAGCCGCCCAAAGAGCAGCGGCACCGCAATCATGTACTGCACGCAGTGGTCGCGGTCCGCCGGGTTCGCCAGCGGCCCCTTCTTGTCGATAATCCGCAGGCACGCCTCGTGTGTCCGCAGCTCAATCCGCTCAATCGCCGAAGCATTCAGTTCCCGCTGCGCCAATTGCCCGTGCAGCGTCATCGCCGCTTCCACTGCCGTCTGCGCGTGAAACTCCGCCGGATAGCTGATCTTGAACAGCACGTTCTCCATCACATAGCTGTCATACGGCCGTTGAAACTTGAACTCCTGCCCGCCGAATGACGCGTCATAAAAGCCCCACGTCTTTGCCGTCAGCGCCGTGGGATACCCCATCTCCCCCGCCCGCGCCATCAGCGCCAGCCGCACCCCGCGGCTCGTCGCGTCGCCCGCCGCCCAGCTCTTCCGCGAGCCCGTATTCGGCGCATGACGATACGTTCGCAAGCTCTGCCCATCCACCCACGCCAGGCTGATCGCGTTCACCGTCTCGTCTTCCGTCATCCCCAGCAGCGCGCACACCACCGCCGTCGTGGCCACCTTCACCAGCACCACATGGTCCAGGCCGACCTTATTGAACGAGTTCTCCAGCGCAATGCACCCCTGAATCTCATGCGCCTTGATCATCGCCGTCAGCACGTCGCGCATCACCAGCGGAGCCTTGCCCTCGGCCACGCGGACGCGGCTCAGCCAGTCGGCCACCGCCAGAATCCCGCCCAGGTTGTCCGAAGGGTGGCCCCACTCCGCCGCCAGCCACGTATCGTTGAAGTCCAGCCAGCGAATCATCGCGCCAATATTGAACGCCGCCTGCACGGGGTCCAGCACGTAGCTCGTCCCCGGCACCCGCGCGCCATGTGGCACCACCGTCCCATGCGCAACCGGCCCCAGCAGCTTCGTACATGCCGGATACTCCAGCGCCTCCAGCCCGCACCCCAGCGTATCCATCAGGCAGTACCGCGCCGTCTCATAGGCCAGTTCGCTCGTCACCTCATACCCCAGCGCATACCGGGCGATGTCCACCATCACCTGGTCCGGCGCCGGCCTTACTCCCCCACGTTCATGCAACACACTTTCCTCCCACTCATCTTCGGGTGCCCCGAGTCTCGCTTCTGAGACCTGGGAAACAACGCATCCTGCTGAACCACTACCTCGGGTGCCCCATCCATGCGGTGCTTTTCCGCATGGGTGGGAAAGCACAGACCTGACCCAGCAACTTACTAACTCCGCAAACACGCCGGGTGCCCCATCCATGCGGTGCTTTTCCGCATGGGTGGGAAAGCACAGACCTAACCCAGCCACTTACTAACTCACTCCGGGTGCCCCAGGTTTCGATTCTGAAACCTGGGAAAGCACAATGCCAACGTGCTAACCCCACTGCCTTTCTTCTACCCCCGCTCCCCAATCGGGACAAACACCCGGTTCTCCGGCCCCGTGTAGTTCGCACTCGGCCGAATAATCTTCCCATCCGCGCGCTGCTCCATCACGTGCGCGCACCAGCCCGCCGTCCGCGCCATCACAAACAGCGGCGTAAACAGGTCCACTGGAATCCCCATCAGGTGATACGCCACCGCCGAGTACCAGTCCAGGTTCGGGAACATCCGCTTGGCATCCATCATCACTTGTTCAATCCGCTCGGCAACGGCGAACAGCCGCTGGCTCTCGGCGTCCACCGCCAGTCCCCGCGCCAGTTCCCGCACCACCTCGTTGCGCGGGTCGCTGATCGTGTACACCGGGTGCCCGAAGCCGATAATCACTTCCTTCGCCGCCACCCGCCGCCGGATGTCGGCCTCCGCCTCGTCCGCGCTCGCGTATCGCTGCTGAATCACCAGCGCCACTTCATTCGCGCCTCCGTGCTTCGGCCCCTTCAGCGCGCCAATCGCGCCCGTCACGCACGAGTGCAGATCCGAACCCGTCCCCGCAATCACCCGCGCCGTAAAGGTCGATGCGTTGAACTCGTGCTCCGCATACAAAATCAGCGAAGCCTCCATCGCCGCAACCCATTCCGCGCTCGCCCGCCGCCCATGCAGCAGATGCAGAAAGTGCGCGGCAATCGAGTCATCGTCCGTCTCCACATCGATCCGCTTGCCCCGCCGCGCGTAGTTTTCCCAGTACGCCAGCATAGACGGCAAACATGCCAGCAGCCGGTCCGTCCCCGCGCGCGCCCCGGCCTCATCGTGCGCCGAGCCCTCCGGCTCCACGCACCCCAGCATGCTCACGCCCGTCCGCAGCGCGTCCATCGGATGCGCCGTCCCCGGCACTAGCTCCAGCGTCGCCCGCACCGCGCCCGGCAGCCCGCGCAGGCTCTTCAGCCGCGCCTTGTAAGCCGCCAGCTCCCGCGCCGTCGGCAGCGCGCCATACACCAGCAGATGCGCCACTTCCTCATAGCAGCACCTGGCCGCCAGGTCGTGAATGTCATACCCGCGATAATGCAGGTCGTTCCCGCTCTGCCCCACCGTGCACAGCGCCGTATTCCCCGCCGGCGTCCCGCTCAGCGCCACTGATTTCTTTGGCTTGAATCCCCCCGCGTCACTCCCGCTCATCGCCCCACCTCGGCGAGTCCTACGCTAGAAGATGGCCCGTCCGCATGGCAAGCGCACCGGCGTCCATCTACCCAGGCGCCCTCCGACCGGGCAGCCCCTCAACCGGCTGTCATCCTGAGGCGAAGCCGAAGGATCTGCAGTTGCCTTTCGTCACACCCTCGCTCCGGCTCTGCAGCGTACGATGATTCCCATGCAGGAACACAGCTACTTCACCTACATCATGGCCAGCCGCAGCCGCACACTGTACGTTGGCGTAACCAGCGACCTGCACAAACGCGCCTTCCAGCACAAATGGAAAGAGCACGCCGGATTCACAGCACGGTATAACTGCGATCGTCTCGTCTGGTTCGAGCGCCACCAGTCGGTGCAGAATGCGATTGCGCGGGAAAAGGAATTGAAAGGCTGGAGACGATCCAAAAAGATTGCACTCATCGAATCAACGAATCCTGCCTGGATCGATCTCAGCCGCGAATGGTATGACTGCGAGCCTGCGGACTATCTCCGAGCGCAGGACCGGATGAACTCCTGAAAGGCAACTGCAGATCCTTCGGCTTCGCCTCAGGATGACAACAATCACGGAGTTTCAGCAATGACCTCCAGATTGTGAGCGGTTGACCCCTGTCGTCCAACAGCACGCATTGCCGAGCAACGTAACAATCCCACAACCTCGTACATATCCCTGGCCTCTTGAGCACAGCACTTCGGATTCGAAAGATCCGCGACTGCACAGAGTCCCCACACTCAGTCGCCCAGAGGCCCAATGCCCGGTTGGCCGATAGCATCGCCGCCCCCTCAACCGGCTGTCATCCTGAGGCGAAGCCGAAGGATCTGCAGTTGCTCTTGAGCGCACGCCGCAATTCCGCAAATGCTCAATGTCCAGATAGCCGGTTATTGGACCACTATCCGAGCGTGCGCTCTTTCTAATAGCGTACGGTTAGTGAACATTTCGACGCCCCCTATACATAAACAGACTATGCAGAGCGATGTAGCGAAAGGCGAGCCGCCCCTTCCACTCGCGGTAAGCCACGATGGTGGCATGTAGCGAGTCAAGTAAAGTGTGATTGTTTGAATGAGGATGATGGCGGTAAGGAACCCGCCGTGACGCATCAGCAGCCGAGGCATGACGTGCCGAACAACAGAACACCGGAAGAAATAAGGCTGCTGCCCACGCTGGGCACTGAAGGTACCTAGAACGACAAAAGCCGTATAGGGGATGAGCGTACCGACCTGAGTGCCCCAGGGTTGATTCGCTAAACCGAGGAGGAGAACGAAGCTGACAAACATGACCACGATCAGCGGCAAGAATAGGACCGGGCGATCCAAAATGGAACGTTCATGGTCCCGACATACACATCCCACTGAATTCTCGTCGAGCATAGTCACTGAAAGGCTATCACTAGAAGGACTGGCTTCTTGGCTGGTCGACAACGGAGAATTCTTGCTCTCCTGGAGTGTAGTCGGCTCTCGTCCAACAACCTCGATCCCCCACCACCCCTGTGACGTAAGTCGCTGCACCGGCCTTTGCCGCCCCCTATCCTCAGGTCATCGGAAGCGCCCGCTGCATCCAGCCCGCGCATCCAGCCTTGAGAGGCAGGCATGAACACTCTCGCGCAGACCATCCCGGCCACCGCACCGCAGCGCTCTAAACTCTATCTCCCGCGCGAGCACGGCGCTACCGCCATGCTGCTCACCCCCATCGTCGCCGTCGCAATCCTCGCCCGCGCCTGGCATTGGAGCGAAATCGCCGTCCTTGCCGCTGCCTTCGCCGCCATGGCCGCCAAAGACCCCGCCGTCCTGCTCATGCGTCAGCGTTTTGTCTGGAAGAAACGCAGCCCCGAGGCCGCCGGCGCCGCTCGCTGGCTCATCGGCTGGAGCGCCATCCTCATCGCCAGCATCGCGGTCCTCTTCGCCACCTGGCCGCCCAAGGCATTCCTCGCCGTCGGCGCAGGTGTTGCCGCCTTCGGCTGTCTCGCCATTCTGGTCAATCTCAGGAATCGCCAGCGCTCCACGCTCTTCCAGATCGCCAGCGCCGCCGCGCTCACCTCGACCTCGATCGCAACATGCCTCGCCGCCACGGGCTCCGTCGCGCGCTGGTGCTGGTGGTTCTGGGCCTTGAGCGCGATGCAGGCTACGGCCGGCATCCTCGTCGTCCACGCCCGGCTCGACGCCCGCATTGCCCTGCGCAAAGCCACCGCCGCCAGCCCGCACTTCCGCCGCGCGGCTCAGGTCGCGTTGGTAGTTCTTCTCTGCGCAGCCGCCGCAGCCGTGGTCTTCCGCCACATCGCCATTGCCCTGGCTCTCGCGCTCGCCGCCGTGGGCTACATGTACGACCTCAGACGGCAGAAGAATCCCGCGTCGCTCCAGATGCCGCTCAAGACCGTCGGCCAGCAGGCGCTCCTGCTTTCGAGCGTCTACGCCGCTCTGCTCATCGCCGGCCTCTGGTAAGGGCTGGCGTCTGGTCGGGCGGGACAGCCGCACGCAGCCGGGAGGCTACTTCTTCATGCGAGCCGCAGTTGAGGGAGGCACAATCCCCTTCAGCCGCAGATAGACGGACATGGTTCCGTACATCTCGTTGTCATGCGCGGCATTCTTCTCGATGAGCCCCACACGCGTGCCATGGAAAAACCCCTTTCCCACCACATCCAGCGCATTCGCCGCAGTCACCGTCGCATTCGCCGCATCGCACGTGTCAAAGGACGCCTTCAGCTCCGCCACAATGGCCGCCTTCGTCGCCGCCCCTGCCGCAGGCGGTGTCGGCGTCTTGCCTGCAATCATGGCGCACACCATCTGCTGCGCCTGCGCAACGTGCTGGAAGAGCTCGCCATAGGAGCGAATCTCCGCTGTCGGCTTGAAGCTGTAATCCGCCTCGGGCATCGCGTCGGCCGCCCCAAGGATGAACGTCTTCTGCATCCCGTACGCCGCCTTCGCCTCCTGAATCAGCGTGTCAATCGTGCCGTGCTCCGGCTCCTGTGCCACCACGGCGCTGCCCGCCAGCGCCATCACCGCCAATGCAATCGCTGCAATCCGCATACAATCTCTCCTCTGGTTGTGATCGTTCCTGAAATGCCCGGTCGAACGTCGGGCCTGAAGATTCGTCCCAGCCGCAGATCCGGTCGCGTGGTCCGCTCCTAGATCCGCCGCGCGCACGACCGCGCTTTCGTTTCCGGTTTGCGCTGGTGGGGACCCCGCCCACTGCAGAGAGTCTCACGCTAATGGACCCACCCGCCACCTGGCAAGCGCATGCCCCCGCCCTCCTGATTTATAAAGGACTGCGGCATTCCCCGGATGCAATCCTGGTTGCGCAACTTCACTTGCAACCCGCAGGAACACGCAGAAGGAGTCGTTCGCATGAAAGTCCGCATCACTTTCTCGGTCGTGCTGGTCACCACACTCATCGCCGGAGTTGTCGCCTTCGCCCAGATTCCCGGTATGACGCCGCCCAAGCACTATGCATGGTCTGACAAGACCCTCTCGCCCGATGCGCGCGCCGACATGGTCATCAAGGAATTGACCCTCGACGAAAAGATCCAGTTCCTCCACGGCCTCGGCTGGAACGCGATGTTCATGCCGCCCGAGTCCGGACCCGGAACGCGTGCCATCTCCGCCGGCGGATTCATCCCCGGCGTGCCGCGCCTCGGCATCCCCGACCTGCAGATGACCGACTCCGTCGAAGGCGTCTCCGGAGCAGGCGACAAGGGGCGTTACGCCACCGCACTGCCTTCAGCCGAGGCCATGGCCGCCGCGTGGGACCCCGCGCTGTCGTACGAGATCGGCACCCTGCTCGGGCACGAGATGCGCGCCATGGGATTCAACATGTCTCTCGGCTCCGGCATCAATATGATTCGCGAGCCGCGCGACGGCCGCACCTTTGAATACAAGGGCGAGGACCCGTTGCTGGCAGGCACGCTGGCTGGCCAGGAACTGAAAGCCGAAAAGGCTCTGCACCTCATCACCGACCTCAAGCACTACGCGGTCAACGACCAGGATGCGGGCCGCATCGTCGTCAACTCCATCATCGGCAAGCGCGCCATGCGCGAGAGCGACCTGCTCGCCTTCCAGATCGCGCTCAAGGACTCCGGTGCGGGCGCCTTCATGTGCTCCTACAACCGCATCAACGGGATTTACGCCTGCGAGAACCCCTACACCCTCGGCGTTCTCAAGAACGACTTCGGCTTCAAGGGATTCGTCGTGTCCGACTGGGGCGGCACGCAGAGCACGGTCAACGCCGCCCTGGCTGGCCTCGATATCGAGATGCCTGGCAACGACTCCTTTGGCGAGCCGCTGAAAAAAGCCGTCGAAGCTGGCCAGGTTCCAATGGACCGGCTCAACGACATGGTGCACCGCATCCTCCGCACCGAGTTTGACTCCGGCATCGTCGACGACCCGCCGCACCCCGATTCACCGAATGTGATGCAGGGCTTCAAGGTCGCGCAGAAGACTGAGGAACACGGCGCTGTGCTTCTGAAAAACGAGGGCAACGTACTGCCGCTGAGCGCAGCGTCCATCCAGTCCATCGCCGTCATCGGCGGCCATGCCGATGTGGGCGTCCTGTCCGGCGGCGGATCGTCGCAGGTCTCGCCCGCCGGCGGCAATGCCGTTCCGCCTCCACCCGAACTGCTCAAGAATCCGCTGGCGAGCTTCATGCTGGTCGAGGTCTACCATCGCTCCGCGCCCTTGAAGAGCATGCAGGAGAAAGCGCCGCACGCCATGGTGCAATTCGATCCCGGCACAGACCCTGCTTCCGCGGCGGCCCTCGCCAAAAAGTCGCAGGTTGCCGTCGTCTTCGCCGTACAGCACGCATCCGAAGGCATGGACCTTGCAAACCTCTCGCTGCCTGGCAATCAGGACGCGCTCATTGAAGCGGTCGCCGCGGCAAATCCGCACACCATCGTCGTGCTTGAGACCGGCGGCGCCGTGATCATGCCGTGGCTCGACAAAGTCGCCGCCGTCGTCGAGGCCTGGTATCCCGGCATTCGCGGCGGGCAGGCCATCGCCAATCTCCTCTTCGGCGATGTCAACCCCTCCGGCAGGCTGCCGCTCACGTTCCCCAGGAGCGAAGCCGACCTGCCGCATCCCATCCATCTCGCCCCGCCCAAGCCGGACGCCGAGCACCCGGTTCCAAAGCTCGCCGGCGCACCCGGCATGATCGGCATGGCCATGGGCATTGGTCCCTTCTTCGATGTCCACTACGACGAAGGCCTCAAGGTCGGCTACAAGTGGTACGACGCCGAGAACAAAGCCGTACTCTTTCCATTCGGCTTTGGCCTCTCCTACACCACGTTTGCCTACTCCGGCCTCACCGTCGCACCTGGCGACTCCCCCATCGCTTCCTTCACGGTGAAGAATACCGGCAAGCGCGCCGGCATCGAGACGGCTCAGGTCTACGCGTCGCTACCGGACGCAGCCGGCGAACCGCCCAAACGCCTCGTCGGTTGGACTAAGGTCGAGCTCGCACCCGGCGAATCGAAGCAGGTCTCCATTCCCGTCAGTCGCGACCGGTTGACCATCTTCGATGAAGCATCGGATTCCTGGAAACTCACGCCCGGTGAATACACGCTCCGCGTCGGCGGATCCTCGCGCGATCTTCCCTTGCAGAAGACAATCACCTACTGAGGCTGGACCCAGTCTCCGACCGCTTGATCTTGTGCCATTCCTGCGTGCCCCCGGTTCCGATTTTGGGACCGGGGAAGCCGGGCTCTGCGCTCCCATCCATGCGCTACCCCTTGCCCTTCGCAAACAGCGCATCCAGCTTCTTCTCGTAGGCCTCGTAGTCCAGGTAGCGATACAACTCCGCCCGCGTCTGCATCAGCGGCAGCACGCCCTTCTGCGTTCCTTCCGTGCGGATTGCCTCATACACCTTCAGCGCCGCGGCATTCATCGCCCGGTACGCCCCGCAGCAATACAAGATCATGTCCACGCCCGCCGCTGCCAGCTCCTCGCGCGTCCACAGCGGCGTCTTGCCAAACTCCGTAATGTTGGCCAGCACCGGCACGCCCGCCGCCTTACGAAACGCCGCATACTGCTCCAGCTCCGTCACCGCCTCGGCAAAGATCATGTCCGCGCCCGCCGCCCCATACGCCTGTGCGCGCTCCAGCGCCGACTGCAGCCCTTCGCTCGCCAGCGCATCGGTGCGAGCCATAATCACAAAGCTCTCATCGGTTCGCGCATCCACCGCAGCCTTGATGCGGTCCACCATCTCCGCGGCCGCCACCAGTTCCTTGCCCGGCCGGTGCCCGCACCGCTTGGCGGAGACCTGATCCTCCATGTGCACTGCCGCCGCGCCCGCCTTGATCATCGAGCGAATCGTCCGCGCAATGTTGAACGCACCACCCCAACCCGTGTCGATGTCCACCAGCAGCGGCAGCGCACTCGCATCGGTGATGCGGCGCACATCCGTCAGCACATCTTCCATCGTGCTGATACCCAGGTCCGGGAGACCCAGCGAATTCGCCGCCACCCCGCCGCCCGAGAGATACAGCGCCTTGAAGCCCACTGCCTCCGCCATTCGCGCCGTGTAGGCGTTGATGGCACCCGCAATCTGCAACGGCCGCTCCGCCTCTACTGCCGCCCGGAACCGCGCTCCCGGCGACTGATGTTTTTCCTGTTCCGTCATCGAGCTTCCTTGCGCCGCATCATAACAGGGTTCGCGCTCCCGCTTTCGCAACCCCGGCGCACGGTGCGACAATCATCGCGTTGCAGCATACTACCCGAAGCATGGGCTCTGCCCTGAGGAGAACCATCATGAAGCGTCTTTTGATCTGTGCGGCCGCTCTGCTCGCCGCCACTGTCAGTTTGTCTGCTCAGCCAAAGCAACCCGCCAGTCCATCTGAGACCGCGTCGGCCACCATCGCCGGCAAAGCCATCTCCATCAAGTATTCATCGCCCCGCGTCAATGGCCGTGAGGGGCACATCTTCTCCAAAGACGGCCTCATCAGCCACGACGCCCACTACCCCGTGTGGCGCGCCGGAGCCAACGCCGCCACCACCCTCACCACGGAGGCCGAACTCAAGATTGGCGACCTGACGGTGCCTGCGGGAACCTATACACTCTTCGTCGACATCGCCAACCCCGACCAGTGGGAGCTGATCGTCAACAAGAAGACCGGCGAGTGGGGCCTTGACTACGACAGCTCGCAGGACCTGGGCCGCGTCAAGATGAAGATGACCAAGCCCATGGCGATGGTCGAGAACCTGAAGTACACCATCTCCGACCTCGGCGGCACCACCGGCAAGATCACACTGGAATGGGAGAACCACTCGGCGGCTGTGCTCTTCGCCGTCCACTAACACTCCGCGCAGGCACGCAGTCACGGCAGGGTGGATCCCGTCCGCAGAGATTCCGCCTTGCCGGTACAATGGTAAGGAGAGCCATTTCTCCGCGGAGGGGTAAAGAACCTTGCCCTTGTATGAGTACCGCTGCACGCAGTGCGGCCACCAGTTTGAAAAGATACAGAGCTTCAGCTCAACGCCTGAGGCCGTCTGCCCCTTGTGCAAAGGCGCATTGGAGCGGCCACTCACCGCGCCGGCCTTCAACTTCAAGGGCGCAGGCTGGTATGTGAACGATTACGCAAGCAAGCCCTCATCGGGCAGTGGAAAGGCATCCGGCGAAGCCTCATCGACTGCGCCCGCGGCAGACGCCAAACCGGCAGACGCCAAACCGGCAGCCACCGAAGCCGCCGCAAAGCCCGCGGAAGCGCCCAAGCCCGCCCCGCCTGCGCCCACAACATAGCGCACGGCGCTCGGCGCATCTGCGCTCCAATCCGACCGCTTCTCCGCCTATGCCGCTGATCGACCCCATTCCGTCGCCCGTCCCGCACGCGGACCTCGCGGCCCTCGAATGGGATCCGCTCCTCGCTCTCGTCTCCGGCTTCGCCGCATCGCCTGTTGGCCGCGCCGCAATTCTCAACCTGCGGCCCTCATCGGACCCCGCGTGGATTGCACGCCAGCATCAACTCACTGGCGAGGTCCGCCTTCTGCTCGCCGAGCAGGTCTCCATCCCCCTCGGCGGCCTCTTTGATCCAACCCAGCTCGCCGCCAAGGCGCAGATTCCCGGCGCAGCCCTCGAGGCCGCGGAGTTGCAATCTGTCGCTCGCCTCGCCCACGACATCGCCGCCTGGCAGGCGCTGCTGCAGTCGCCACCCGCGCGCCTCGCCGGCAAACTGCCCGGCCTCACAGAGCTCTCCGCGCCACTCGCCGGAACGTCCCTCAAGCCGCTCGCGGAGTCGATTGAGCGCAAGATCCTCCCCGACGGCTCCCTCGCCGACGACGCCTCACCCGAACTCGCCCGCATCCGCCGCGAGCAGGAGCGCCAGCAGCGCGTCATCGCCGAATCCCTCCGCGCCGCACTGCGCAAGCTCTCCACCGACGGCGCCACGCAGGACGAACTCATCACCATCCGCGGCGACCGCTTCGTCATTCCCGTCCGCTCGGAACTCAAACGCCGCGTGTCAGGTGTTGTACACGGCGCCAGCTCCTCCGGGCTCACGGTCTATGTCGAGCCGCTCGAGACCATCGAGCAGAACAACGAGCTCGTCCGCCTCATCGAAGAGGAGCAGGCTGAGATTCATCGCATCTTCGTTGGCCTCACGCGGCAGGTCGGCGGCTGCGCGCAAGGCCTCGTCGAAGGCGCAAGCGTACTCGCCCTCGTCGACAGCCTGCTGGCCCGCGCCCGCTTTGCCCGCGACTACGATTGCATCGAGCCTGCCATCACGCCCGATCAGCTCGACCTCAACGCAGCCCGTCATCCACTGCTTGAAAAGCACCTGCGCACCACCGGCGGTCACGCCGGGGCGCCCACGGAAGGGTCTTCGTCCGTGGGGAATCGCATTGTTCCGCTCACGCTCGAACTCTCCGCAGCAACGCGACAGATCATCATCAGCGGCCCCAACACCGGCGGCAAAACCGTCACCCTCAAGACCGTTGCGCTGTTGGCCATGATGGCTCAGGCCGGTATCCCCGTCCCCGCCGCCGCTGCCGGCTTCCCGGTCTTCACCGCCTTTCTCGCCGACATCGGCGACGCCCAATCCATTGAGGCCGAGCTCTCGACATTCTCCGCGCACATCACCAATCTCGATCGCCTCGCGCGGCTGGCCGACACGCATTCGCTTGTGCTTCTCGATGAGCTCGGTTCGGCCACGGATCCTGAAGAAGGCTCCGCGCTGGCCGTCGCAGTTGCCCACTTCTTCCTCGCCGCGGGCGCATGGTCGCTCATCTCCACGCACCACACCTCGCTCAAGGTCTACGCCGCCAATACCCCCGGCGTGCTCAACGCTGCCGCCGGCGTCGATGAGGTTACCCTCGTCCCCAACTACCAGCTCCGTCTCGGCGTCCCCGGCGCTTCCGCGGGCATCCAAACCGCCGAGCGGCTGGGCCTCAACGCGGGCATCATCGCTGCCGCCCGGCAGCGCCTGGGCTCACAACAGGTTGACATTGCCCGCTTCCTCGACAAGCTGCACAATCAACTGGACGCTCTTGAGAGTGAAAAGAAAAGCGCGCGCGAACAGCAATACGCGCTCAATCAGGAACGCGCCAGGCTGGCCCGCGAGGGCGATGTGGATCTGCGCAACCGCACCCGCGAACTCGAAGCCAAACTCGCTTCACTCCTCAAGGACTTCGAGTTCCAGATGCGTGAGAACGTCCGCGCCATTGAGGACCGCGCAGCGCAGCAAAAGCTCAGCAAGGAAGCCGAGCGCCGCATCACCCGCCTCCGCCGCGAGTTTCAGGAGAGCTTCAACCAGACCGTAGTCGCCCACCGCACCGGAGCCGACCAGGGAGACGCGAATGCGCAACCTCACCTCATCCAGCACATCGCCCCCGGCGACCGCATCCTGCTCAAGTCCATGAACAAGGTCGCCGTCGTGCAGCGCGAAGTCGAGAAAGACATCTTTGAAGTCGCCCTCGGCCCCATCAAGATGCGCGTCCGCCGCGACGAGTGCTCCGCACCCTCACCTTCTGCTCCAGAGTCTGGACGCGAGAAGGCCGACCCCCTCGCCGCCGCCCGCAAGCAGAAGGGCGTCCACATCTCCGTCACCAGCGCCAACACCGACGAGATGCGCACGGAGATCAACCTCATCGGCCGCACCGTCGACGAGGCCACGGACGAACTGGAGAAGTATCTCGACCGCGCCTTCCTCGCCGGCCTGCCCCGCGTGCGCATCATCCACGGCCACGGTGCCGGCATCCTCCGCCGCGGCGTCCGCGACTTCCTCAAGTCCCATCCCCACGTCGCAGGCATCGAAGAAGCCCCGCAAAGCGAAGGCGGCCAGGGCGCCACCCTCGTCGACCTGCGGCAGTAGCCACCAAGTCGAACGTCTCACCGAGCCTCAGCGCCGGTGTATCTCATCCAAGGCATGTGCGCAGTGGACACGTTGGATGCACAGCCGCCAACTTGTCCCCCGTTCCAAATCCCCTTCAGCAACTTCACCAACCGCGCAAACCCTCTTCGCGCGCCGTCTCGTATACGTGGTATGGATCGCCCGGGTCCTCAGCCCTCGCTCGCAGATCATTCTGTCGCCTTGCAGCCGGTCCGCCGCAATCGACACTCCGCATGGCTCTTCGGCCCGCGTGTCCAAATCCTTGTCGCCTCCTGGGCTCGCAAGGTGACATTCATCACTGCTCAGCGATTCGTTTGGCGGTACGTCTACTAGATACGGGGGTGAGCCATGAAAACAACCCTTAGCGTCATCAAGGCAGACATCGGCTCCATCGGGGGACACGTCGCTCCATCCCAGCTCCTCCTGGCCACGGTCAAGGCATATATCGCCGAGCGCGCCTCCAGGCTTCTGCTGGACTACTCCATCAGCCACACCGGCGATGACATCGCCATCCTCATGACCCACACATACGGCGAAAGCAGCCCGCAGATTCATCAGCTGGCGTGGGACGCCTTCCGTGCCGGCACCGAAACCGCACGCACCCAGGGCCTCTACGGTGCTGGTCAAGACCTGCTCAAAGACGCCTTCTCCGGCAACGTCAAAGGCATGGGCCCCGCCGTAGCGGAGATGGAATTCGACGAGCGAACAGCTGAACCATTCCTCTTCTTCGCTGCAGACAAGACCGATCCCGGCGCCTACAACCTGCCGCTCTACCTCGCATTCGTCGATCCGATGAACACGCCGGGGCTCATCCTCTCGCCCAAGATTTCCAATGGCTTCCGCTTCGTCATCATGGACGTTGGCTACTCCGAAGGCGATCGCATCATCGAGCTCAACTCGCCTGAAGATCTCTACGACATCGCCGCGCTCTTGCGTGATCCCGAGCGTTACGTCGTCGAGTCCGTCTGGTCGCGCGCCACCGGCGAGCAGGCCGTCGCGGTCGCTACCTCGCGCCTCCACAACATCGCAGGCAAGTACACCGGCAAAGATGACCCCGTCATGCTCGTGCGCGCGCAGATGAACTTCCCGGCGACTGGCGAGATCCTCGCGCCCTTTGCCCACGGCCACTTCGTCGGCGGCGGCATGCGCGGCTCGCATCAGGTACCGCTCATGCCCGTCAAGCTCAATAGCGGCATCAGTTATTTCGACGGCCCGCCCATCGTCAGTTGCGCCGGCTATTGCGTCCGCCAGGGCAAGCTCACCGAGCCGGTCGACAACTTCGCGCATCCCTTCTGGGACACGGTCCGCCATCGCGTCGCCAAAAAGACTATGGAGATGCGCCGTCAGGGCTTCTTCGGCACCGCAATGCTGCCCATGTCCGAGTTGGAGTACACCGGCATCGCTGAAAAGCTGGCTGTCCTCGACAAGCGCTTCCGCGTCCGCGTGGGCCAGGAAGCGCTCGTCAAGGTGTAACCCCCTATTCAGCGGTGGCGCGCACAAGCGGCGTCGGCCGCGGCGCAGGTGGTTACGCCATCGCCTCGCGGCCCATCGGCTCAAACCGCAATTCGTTCTTCTTGCGGTCCACATCGATGCGCACATGCGCGCCGTGCAGCACCTCGCCGTCGAGAATCTTCATCGCCAGTGGGTCCTGCACCATGCGCTGCAGCGCACGCTTCAGCGGCCGCGCACCATAGGCCACATCCGAACCTGTCGCCAGGATCAGTTGCCGCGCGGGCTCCGACAGCTCCAGCGAGATCTGCCGGTCTTCCAGCAGCTTCTGCACCTCGTTGAGGCGCAAATCCAGTATCTGACTCAACTGCGCCGTGCCCAGCGGCCGGTAGATCACAATGTCGTCCACGCGGTTTAGAAACTCCGGGCGGAAGTGCTCGCGCAGCACGCGCATTACACTCTCGCGCGCCTGCTCGAACTCCTGCTCCGCCTTCAGCGACTCACCCGCCAGGAATGCCGAGCCCAGGTTCGACGTCATAATCAGCACCGTGTTTTTGAAGTCCACCGTGCGGCCCTTCGCGTCGGTCAGTCGCCCGTCGTCCATCACCTGCAGCAGCACGTTGAACACATCCGGATGCGCCTTCTCTATCTCGTCAAAAAGAATCACGGCATACGGCCTGCGACGCACTGCCTCGGTCAGTTGCCCGCCTTCGTCATACCCGATGTATCCCGGAGGCGCGCCAATCAGCCGCGCCACGGCGTGCTTCTCCATGTACTCGCTCATGTCAATGCGCACCATGGAATGCTCGTCGTCGAAGAGAAACTCCGCCAGCGCGCGCGCCGTCTCCGTTTTGCCCACGCCCGTCGGGCCCAGAAAAATAAAGGACCCAATCGGCCGCTTCGGGTCGCTCAACCCCGCGCGCGAGCGGCGAATCGCATTCGCCACCACCCCCAATGCCGCATCCTGGCCCACCACCCGCTCGCGCAGCCGAGTCTCCATCGTAACCAGCTTCTTCACTTCGCCTTCCAACATGCGCGACACGGGAATCCCCGTCCACTTGCTCACAATTCCGGCAATGTCTTCTTCATCGACTTCTTCCTTCAACATGCGCGCAGCGCCTGCATTGCCGTCCTGCAGGGCATTCAACTGCTTCAGTTCGGCTTCCATCTTGGGCAACTCGCCATACTGGATTTGCGCAGCCCGCTCAAGCTGGCCTTTGCGCGTCTGCTCCTCGGCCTCGAAGCGCAACGCCTCAATGCGTTTCTTCAGTTCGCTGATGTGCGTAATCGCCTCGCGCTCCCTGGTCCAGCGCGCGCGCAGGGCGGTCGTCTGCTCTTTTAGCGTGGCCAGCTCGCGCTCCACCACTTCCATCCGCTCGCGGCTGTTGGGGTCCGTCTCGCGCTTCAGCGCCGCACGCTCGATCTCAAGCGACGTAGCCTCGCGCTCCAACTGGTCAATCTCCGTTGGCACAGA
>JAKBHH010000149.1 GCA_021836865.1 Acidobacteriota bacterium | reverse complement strand
GTCCCAGACGCGGATTTTCTGATGCGCACGAAACCGAAACAGACGCCCCGACCACCAGCCGCCCGTCGAGGGCAAGGCCCGAAAGTGCCTTTACAGGCTCGCTCCGCCCCGGTTAGATGTACGCGCGGCACAGGGTGCCCATCGGCGTTACGCGATTATGACGCAAGGATGAGAAGGAAAACGCAAGCGTCCCCAGACGGGCTGGTGCCACAAACCGGTGTCATCGCCGCAATCAAGGAGACTCGAACGTGAAGAGGGCAGCACTCATAGTCTTGGTGTTGGTTGCCGTGGGCATCGTGTCGCTTCGATTCTCCTCATTCGTGCAGTCCACCGAAGCGTGGCAGCAGCAGCCCGCTGCGCGAGAAATCCTCCAAGTTGCGGCTTCTATTGGTCGCCACGTGTTGCCGAAGGACAGTAATGCCATGCCAACAACCATGCATATCCCTCACGAGATCCACCGGCTGCCTGTGAAAGGCTATGTCAATGCCGTTGCCTGGAATGTGGACGGAACGCGACTCGCCGCGCTGAGCAATTTCGGCAGCGCGGTGACGGTCTGGGAGACAAAGACTTGGGCCGTGCTCAAGGAGTACCTGCGGTACAATGGAGCTTCCTATGCCTTCAATTCGTTAGCCTTTCTACCGGATGGCGCGCTCCTGACATCGTCACCCATTGGGGATTTCTCCGCCAATACGCCCGTGACTGCGGCCCAAGTTCAAACTCTGGAGACATTTTCGCTGATTCAATGGAATCCAGAAACGGGCAAACCCGTGCAGTACTTTCCGGATCTCGGACACTCATCCAAGGATCTTTCCAACAAGGTCACTGACACATTCGCTGTGTCGGCGGACGGGTCGATGGTTGCGGGGATTCATGGCGATGTGCTGATTTATGACGTGAAGACGGGAACGCTCCTGCGACGGATCGCGGTCCCATCTCTTCCCAAGCATGGAGACACGGCAGCATCGGTGGCTTTTTCTCCGAATGGCCAGGAGTTGGCTGTGGGTACCGGTTTCGGATGGGTACGCTTCTTTAGCGTACGTACTGGGGCATTGATCCAGTCGATTGATGCTTATCCGGAGGAGTATTCCTGCAGCGCCTTGGCCTACAGTCCAGATGGACAGCGAATTGCCGTCGGCAAAACCAAGGGCATCAACGTGAGCAATCCCAACGACATCTCGACCACAGTATGGCGGGTGCGCACTGGCGCCTTGGTCGCCTCGTTAGCCGGTTCTACTTGGCGGTTTCGCGGGAAGCAAGAGGCAATGCCGGTTCGAACCCTGGCCTGGAGTCCGGTGGGGAATGTCATCGCCGTCGGCGACGATGGGTCGCTGCGTCTGTGGCGGGTCGATCATGCTACCCCGACGCTATTGCTCGATGTCGAAAAGCCCGGCACGTTCAGCGTCAGCTATTCGCCGCAAGGTGTTCTGGCCGTTGCAAGAAAGAACGAAGTGCTTATCTACGAATAACGCCGTCATGACCCATCACGGAGGAGATCGCCATGCCCACGACCCAAGACTGTGCGCGGCACCCACCTCATCGGCCACGGTCCGAAACCCGGCGCTGCGCCAGTTCGTGCCCCCTGGGTGCGGATCGACCACGTGCAGGGGGTTTGGGTCGGCGAGTATGGGTGGTAGGGCGAACCCTCCACCACGGTACCGGAGGCCCGCCACCCGCTGAATCGGGGTCTCGGGCCCCGCCCCATGCGCTGCGACCGGACCGGGTTTATAATCCGGCAGGCCACGTAATACTATAAATAGTCGGGGGAGGACGCATGGCGCGCGGCAAGGGGAACGCCCAGAAGAATAGTACTAGTAATGGCGCCACCGTGGGCTTCGAAGCCAAGCTCTGGGCCGCCGCCGATGCCCTGCGCAACAACATGGACGCGGCCGAGTACAAGCACGTCGTCCTGGGGCTCATCTTCCTCAAATACATCTCGGATGCCTTCGAGGCGAAGCACGCCGAACTCAAAGCCGACAAAAAGTCCGGCGCCGACCCCGAAGACCCCGATGAGTACCGCGCTTCCAGCATCTTCTGGGTGCCGAAAGAAGCCCGCTGGCAGCACCTCAAGGCGAGCGCCCCGCAGCCCACCATCGGCCAGATCGTGGACGATGCCATGACCGCCATCGAGCGGGACAACCCCTCGCTTAAAGGGGTATTGCCGAAGGACTTCGGACGTCCCGGCCTCGACAAGCAGCGCCTCGGGCAGATCATCAATCTCGTGAGCGATATCGCGCTTGGGTCTCCGGCCGACCGCGCCAGGGACACCTTGGGCCGTGTTTACGAGTACTTCCTCGCGCGCTTCGCGAGTGCCGAGGGCAAAAGCGGCGGTCAGTTCTACACCCCCTCCCGCGTGGTGCGGGTCCTCGTCGAGATGCTCGCCCCCTTTAAGGGCCGGGTCTACGACCCCTGCTGCGGCTCGGGCGGGATGTTCGTGCAAAGCGAGCAGTTCATCGAAGCCCATGCCGGCAGGATTGGGGATATCTCTATCTACGGCCAGGAGTCGAACTACACTACCTGGCGGCTCGCCAAGATGAACCTCGCCATCCGCGGCATCGATGCCCAGATCGCCCACGGGGACACCTTCCATAACGACCAGCACCCGGATCTCAAGGCCGATTATGTGCTCTCCAATCCCCCCTTCAACGACAGCGACTGGCGCGGCGAACTGCTGAAGGACAAGCGCTGGGTCTATGGGACCCCGCCTACCGGGAATGCCAATTTCGCTTGGGTGCAGCACTTCATCCATCACCTGGCCCCCACCGGCATCGCGGGTTTCGTGTTGGCCAACGGCTCTATGTCGTCGAATCAGTCCGGAGAAGGCGAGATCCGAAAGAACATCATTGAAGCTGATCTGGTGGATTGCATGGTGGCCCTGCCGGGTCAGCTCTTCTACTCCACCCAGATTCCCGTCTGCCTGTGGTTTCTGACCAGAGCCAAGAAGAACGGCCGGTTCCGCGACCGGCGCGGCGAGACGCTTTTCATCGACGCCCGCAAGCTCGGCACGATGGTGGACCGCGTCCATCGCGAACTCACCGACGAGGACCTCCAGAAGATCGCCGGCACCTACCATGCGTGGCGGGAGGATAAAGAGGCAGGCGAGTACGCAGATGTACCGGGATTCTGCAAGGCCGCGAAACTCGACGAGATCCGCAAGCACGGCCACGTGCTGACCCCGGGCCGTTACGTCGGCGCCGAAGCCCAAGAAGACGACGGCGAACCTTTCGAAGACAAGATGAAGCGCCTGACCGCCACCCTGCGCGAGCAACAAGAGGAAGCGGCGAAGCTGGACGCTGCCATTGCCGCCAACCTGAAGGAGCTTGGGTATGGTAGGTGAGTGGAGTACCGTCAACATCGAAGAAGTTGCGCTAAAGATCGCTATGGGACCATTCGGTTCTGACATCAAGACGGACAACTTCGTACCTGCCGGTGTGCCGGTGATTCGAGGAGGCAATCTCACGTCGGGGCGTTTCCACGGTGCCGAGTTCGTATTCTTGACGGAAGAAAAGGCGGATCAACTCGCGAATGCCAATGCCTTCCCCGGCGATCTGGTCTTCACCCATCGTGGAACACTTGGTCAGGTTGGGCTCATTCCTGCCAAGCCATTCACACGTTACGTCGTGTCACAGAGTCAGATGTTGTTGAGGTGCAATCCGAGAGCCGCAGATCCCAGGTTCATCTATTACTTCTTCAAGTCTGAATCCGGGCAGCACGCGCTGCTGATGAATACATCACAAACCGGCGTACCTGCGATTAGTCGCCCGACGACTTCGTTGAAGAGCATCCGGCTCTCATTGCCGCCCCTCCCTGAACAACGCGCCATCGCCCACATCCTCGGCACGCTGGACGACAAGATCGAATTGAACCGGCGGATGAATGAAACGCTGGAGGCGATGGCGCAGGCGATCTTCAAGTCGTGGTTTGTGGACTTCGACCCGGTGCGGGCCAAGGTGGAGAGGCGGGATACGGGGCTTCCCAAAGAGATAGCGGACCTGTTTCCGGATTCGTTTGAGGAGTCGGAGATGGGGGAGATTCCGAGGGGGTGGGAGGCGCAGCGATTTGCCGACACTGTGGACATCATCGGTGGTGGTACACCCAAGACATCGGGGGCTGAGTACTGGGATGGCGACATCCCGTGGTTTTCGGTAGTTGATGCACCGAGTAACTCAGATGTCTGGGTCGTGGACACCGCAAAGAAAATCACACGCAAAGGTGTCGAGAACTCATCGACGCGGATTCTTCCGGTTGGCACGACGATCATCTCGGCCCGCGGAACGGTTGGCCGAATCGCTTTGGTCGCAGTGCCCATGGCGATGAATCAATCCTGCTATGGTCTTCGTGGAAAAACTGAAACACATGGGTTCTTCACATACTTCGCTACGCGGGAGTTGGTCGCAAGACTTCAGCAGCACGCTCACGGTTCCGTGTTTGACACCATCACGCGGGACACGCTGGCGAGTGTGTCTTTGGCTTCGCCGTCGATTGCACTGATCGAAGCCTTCGAGGCTCGCGTTGGGCCGATCTTGGAGCGTATCCGTATGGGCCTGCTAGGATCTCGGTCTCTTGCAGCCCTGCGCGACGTGCTGCTTCCTAAACTCATCTCCGGTGAACTGCGAATCGCTACAACGAACGCCTACCGCACAGAAGGATACAAAATCCATGCATAAAACCATTGCACTATTCAATCACAAGGGTGGGGTCAGCAAGACAACTACCACGTTCAATCTCGGTTGGATGTTGGCCGAGATGAACTATCGGGTTGTTATGATCGACACCGATCCGCAGTGCAATCTGACGGGCCTAGTTCTGGATTACCAACAGGGGGAAGACCTGGATGAGTTTTATAAAAAGCATCCAGACCAAAACATTCGTGCTGGCCTCGCGCCAGCATTCGAGTCGCAACCAAAGCGCATTGAGCCAGTTAAATGCATCGAACTGACGAAACGTACAGGTCTCTTTTTGTTGCCGGGTCATGTGAATCTATCCGAGTATGAGGTCACTCTTGGTATCGCGCAGGAGCTTTCTGGATCAATACAGGCACTCAAGAACTTACCTGGCGCATTTCATTATTTCATTTCCCACGTGGCAGTTGCCAACAAAGCAGATTTCGTGCTGCTCGATATGAATCCAAGCCTGGGAGCAATCAACCAGAATTTGCTTATGACTAGTGACTATTTCTTGGTCCCTACTGCACCGGACTATTTCAGCATTATGGCGATCGACTCCTTAGCAGCCATTCTGCCTAAATGGATTGAATGGGCAAAAAAGGCTCATGCTATGGAGACACTTCAGAGTGCAGCGTATCCGTTTCCAGAACCAAATCTAAAATTTCTTGGTACGGTAATTCAGAAGTACCGGCCGCGCAAAGGAAAGGCAACAGAGGGTTTTCAATCATGGATTGATGATATCAACGAGCGCGTTACGGAAAAGTTGGTCCCAATTCTTAGAAACTACGGAGCCGCATTCGAAGAGAGTGTTTACAAACAGGTTGGGACTGGCGGCAATCAAGCGTACTGCCTCGCCCAGATACCAGACTTCAATACGCTCATTGCCACATCGCAGACACATCAGACGCCGATATTCGCGCTGGAAGACGATATGTTCGGACATACTGGTACTGTGCTTGAACAGGATAAAGTCAAGCGTGACGAGTTTCGAAAAATTTTCAAGCGTCTTGCAAAACGTGTAACGGTTTTAGCGAAGAATGCTTAGCGCGATAAATCAATTCAGAGATAACCTCAGGCGCGCAAAGGGTCTGGGCGCTTTGGCCGCGGCTGTTGAGGTGCTCACAACTCCGGCCATTGATGTCTCGGACCTCTTACGCTCACAACTAGTCCTCGCTGTAAGTGCCCTAGACCAGCTGATACACGAAATGGTGTGGCTTGGAATGGTCGATGCTGCAAAAGGAATGAGACCAAAGACGTATGCGTATTATCGGTTTCAATTGCCGATCATGGCGGTTGAATCGGCGCTAAATGGAACAGCGTGTGATATCTGGATTGGTGACTCCGTGAGAGAAAGGCATTCATGGCAAAGCTTTCAAGACCCAGGAAAGATTGCAGACGCAATTCGCCTCATATCAGGAGTCAAGCTTTGGGAGGACGTTGGCGTGGAACTGGGACTTTCAGCGCAGGACACAAAGATTCAGCTAAAACTTACTGTCGATAGGCGTAATAAGATTGCCCATGAAGCGGATATGGACCCAACCAATCCGGGTTTCAGGTGGCCGATCTCGGAAAGCCTTGTTAAGGATGCAGTCGACTTTATCGAAAAAGTAGCTGAAGCAATATTTAAGATAGCGAAGTAGGTTACTCTGCCGATGGCAATCACCGAGTCCGTCGTCGAATCCGCCACCCTCGCCTGGCTGGAGTCCCTCGGCTACGCCGTCCTCCATGGCCCCGACATCGCCGCAGGCCTCCCTGCCGCCGAGCGCACCGATCCGAACTACCGGGACGTGATACTGGAAGGCCGCTTGTGCCAGGCGCTGACGCGCCTCAATCCCGGCCTGCCCACCGATGCCGTAGAGGATGCCTACCGCAAGCTCACCCGCACCGATGCGCCGTCGCTCTTGGAGCGCAACCGCGCCGTACACCGGATGCTGGTCGATGGCATCACGGTGGAATACCGCCGTGCGGACGGCTCTCTCGCCGGCACCCAGGCGAAGGTTATCGACTTCGACCGTCCGGACCAGAATGACTGGCTCGCCGTGAACCAATTCACGGTGGCCGAAGGCCAGCACACCCGCCGCCCGGATGTCGTGGTGTTCCTGAACGGTCTGCCCCTGGCGGTGATCGAACTCAAGAATCCCGCCGATGAGAACGCTACGATCTGGACCGCCTGGCAGCAGTTGCAGACCTATCAGGCCCAGATTCCGGCCCTCTTCGCCACCAACGCCGCACTCATCGTTTCCGACGGCACCCAGGCCCGCATCGGCGCCCTCGGAGCTGGCAAGGAATGGTTCAAGCCCTGGCGCACCATCACTGGGGATCAGGACGCGCCGGCGTCGTTATCCGAACTTCAGGTGGTGCTGGAAGGCGTCCTGGAACCGCGCCGTTTCCTGGATCTCGTGCGCTTTTTTCTGGTCTTCGAAGAATCGGGCGGAGGGTCTTCCGGCCCCGGCCATCTCGTCAAGAAGCTCGCCGGCTACCATCAGTTCCACGCGGTGCGGGTTGCCATCGAGGAGACCCTGCGGGCCACCCAAGTCCACGCCGCCCACGTCGCCG
>JAKBHH010000051.1 GCA_021836865.1 Acidobacteriota bacterium | reverse complement strand
TGTTCTATTGAAAGGAAAACGTCATGAAAAAGCTCGTCACTCTAATTGCCCTCTCCCTCGCCTTGAGCGCGCCCGCCTGGGCCGCTACGAAAACAGTCACCCTGTTTGTGCCCGGCATGATTTGCGAGACCTGCCCGATCACAATCAAGAAAGCGCTAAACAAGGTCCAAGGCGTCGAGAAAACCGAGGTGACCTTCGAGAAAAAGGAAGTCGTGGTCACGTTCGATGATGCCAAGACGAAAGTCGAGGCGCTGCTGGCGGCCACCAAGAACGCGGGCTATCCTTCGACCGTGCGGAAGTGATGCGTGATTTGGGATTCTCTGCATTTGACAAGTATCTTACGTCATATTACACTACACCGTGTATTCGTTTGATACAAAAGCAATGAGCAAAGAACCCCGTCATCAGTGTTCACCTAAGCCTGCTCTGACCGCCAGGCCGCTGCTCTCTCCCCGGCAGGCGCAAGGGCTGGAGTCCACCTTCAAACTGCTGGCAAATGCCACTCGTTTACGAATGCTTCATGCCCTGGCTCGCGCGGGTGAGTTGTGTGTGAGTGAGATCGCGGAAGAACTCGGGATGAAGCCACAAGCCGTCTCCAACCAACTCCAGCGGCTGGCTGCTCGCGGCATCGTGGACGCGCGGCGAGACGGACTTCACATTCACTATTCAATTCTCGATCCGTGCGTTCTCACCTTACTGCATCATGGATGGTGCCTTGCGGAAGAAGCGCAGGTCAGGGCCTTTGACCAGGCAAAGAGAGCCGCATCATGACCAATCATGGATGTGAAGCCGTTTTCTGCGGAAGCGCTGCGTTATCGCCCAGCACCCGCAATTTCCGGAGAAGTATCCGGACGGGGCGCTCCTGCAAATTACGGGTTGCACCGCGGTTTTGGGCTGGCAAATCCCGTTTGTGAATCGCCAAGAAGAAGCCGGGTATCCGCACGCGCCTTTCGAACTGCGAAATATCAGGAGTAGGTATGAAGCCCCTTGTAGCACTGGCGTTGCTCGGCCCCGTATTGATTGTGGGCTGCGCTCGGTACAAGTACCACGCGGCGCCGATTTCGCCGCCGGCCCTGGCCGCGGCGCTTTATCACCGCAGCCTAGACGATCCCAATCTGCGCTCATGGATGAAGCAGGCTTCGGGCTTCGAGCCGCCATCGTGGCCGCTCGAAACTTGGGATCTGAACTCGCTGACGCTTGCTGCATACTACTTTAGCCCGGATCTCGATATCGCCCGCGCGAATGCGGCAGTGGCCGACGCCGCCGTTACGACAGCAGGGATGAAGCCGAATCCAACGGTAGGAATTGGTCCTGGGTATGAGTCCCCACCCGATAGCCAATTCATCATGGGGTTCAACTTCGATCTGCCGATTGAGACGGCGGGCAAGCGAGGTTACCGGATCGCGGGCGCTACTCACCTGAGCGAGGCGAGCCGCCTCCAACTCGCCCAAACTGCTTGGGCGGTACGCAGCCGGGTCCGCGCCGCCCTGGTAGATTATCTTTTCGCAGTAAGGACAGTCGCGGCGCTGCGGCAGCAGGTAACTCTCGAAACCCGATATCCAGACCTCATTGAACGGCAGGTTCAGGTCGGCGAGATTGCGCAACCGGAAGTGACCACAGCGCAAATCGCACTTACCCAGCTCCGGCAGGCGCTGGTGACCGCCGAGGGCCAGGTCAATACGACCCATGCGGCACTGGCGGCGGCCATTGGAATCCCGGATTCAGCGCTGGCGGGGAAAGAGCTGCTATGGCCGGGGATCGATGAACCACCGATTCCTGCCTCTCTTCCGCCCCAGACCATGCGGGAAGCGGCGGTCGCAAACCGGCTCGACGTACAGCGTGCCCTCGAACAATACGAGGCGGCGCAGTCGAATCTGCAGCTCCAAGTGGCGAAGCAGTACCCAGATATCCATCTCGGGCCGGGATACAACTACGAAGAAGGCGCTCATTTCATCTCGCTGAACCTCTCCGCCGTGCTACCGCTACGCAACCACAATGAAGGGCCGATTGCCGAAGCCGAGGCCCAGAGAAAAGCGGCCGGCGCACAACTGCTCGCCACGCAGAGCACGGTCATCTCCGATAGCGACAGGGCACTGGCGCAATATGCGACTGCATACGCGAGCCTCGAAGAGGCACGCCGCTCCGTATCGCAGCTTCAGGAACAACAGAGAGTTGCAGAGCAATTGCTGCACGCAGGGGAGACCGGCCAACTCAGCGCTATTGGCGCCGAGTTGCAGACCGTCATTGCAGAGCGCGCGCTTTTGGATGCGCGGCTTCAAGCGCAACTGTCGCTTGGATTGGTGGAAGACGCATTGGAGCGTCCAATCGCTCCCGGAACGGCGCCCGCGATGCCGAAGAAAGCACCAAGGTAGGAGGAATCCTTCGATGAAATCTTTTCTGCGCACGCTTATTGTCTCTATGATTATTGTCGGCATCTCCGGAGGCCTGGTCTGGGGATTCCTCGCCGGACGCAAGGAAAAAGCGGCCGAAACCGAACACGAAGCACCAGCACAGGGCGCGTCGCGCGTAACGACCGAAAACGGCGAGACACAGCTCGTCCTCGATGCCCGAGCGCAAAAGGCTAACGGCATCGTTACGGCGGTGCTCGTTCAGAGCCGTCAGCGCATTGTGGCACAAGCCAATGCGGTTGTATTGCAGCTTCAACCGCTCCTCGACCTGAAGACGAGCTTCAACTCTGCACAGATGGACATTGCCAAAACGCACGCCACGGCGCAGGCGTCGCGGGCCGAGTATGAGCGTCTGCGACAACTGAACCAGAACGGCAAGAATGCTTCGGATAAGGCGGTCGAAGCCGCGCACGCAACTGCCGAAAGCGATGGCGCGGCAACGCGCAGCGCGGAGCAAACCGTAGCCATTCTTCGAGACTCCGCCAAGCTGCATTGGGGAACGGTTGTCGCAGGCTGGCTGGAGCAAGGCTCGCCGCAACTCGATGCGCTGCTGGCCCAGCACGAATTTCTGTTGCAAGTGACCAGCCCAAGCATGACCAGCGCCGCAGCGCCGCAACAGTCGCTGGTGCGATATCCGGACAGCACATTCGGCACGGCGCATCTGATCTCGATCTTGCCTCAGCTTGACCCGCGCCTGCAGGCGCCTAGCTTTCTCTACCTCATCTCCGCCCATGCGGGCATTGTTCCGGGCATCAACCTTCCGGCCTCCCTTCCCTCCGGACCTGCACGGAATGGCGTCGTCGTTCCGAACGACGCGGTGGTTTGGTGGCAAGGCCAGGCATGGTGTTACGTCGAGGAATCCCCAGGCAAGTTTGAGCGCAGGGCAGTCCCGACCTCGAACCCGATCGCTGACGGATGGTTCGTAAGCGAAAACCTTGACTCCAGGACCGAAGGGCTAGACCCCAAGACTCTTGTGGTCACTCAAGGCGCGCAGATGCTGCTCTCTGCAGAGTTCCGCTCTCAAGGCGAGACGGATACGGATACGGATGAGGACTGATTCCATGCTGACTGCCATCGTTCGTTTCGCGCTGCGGTTTCGGGGGATCGTCCTCGCCCTCGCTCTGGCATTGTTGGGATACGGGCTGTATACGCTCACTCAGGCAAAATTCGCCGTCTTTCCTGAGTTCGCGCCTCCCATGGTTTCGATTCAGACAGAAGCTCCAGGGCTGTCTCCTGAAGAGGTGGAACTGCTGGTTACGCAGCCGATTGAAAATGCCGTCAACGGAGTCACCGGCATCGAGTCGATGCGTTCCCGATCCATCCAGGGATTGTCTGTCATTACAGTGGTCTTCAGAACCGGCAACAACGTGTATCTGGAACGCCAGCTTGTCGCGGAACGGCTCGCCACTCTTTCCGGGCAGTTGCCTTCGAGTGTCGCCACACCCGTTATGACGCCGCTCCAGTCATCTACCGGCGATGTTCTGGTATTGGGGCTGACCTCCGGCAGGCAGTCGCTGATGCAACTGCGCACGGTTGCGGATTGGACGCTGAGGCCCCGCCTTCTTGCTGTTCCCGGGGTGGCAAGTGTCACCGTTTTTGGTGGCGATGTGCGGCAAATCCAGGTGCAGTTCCATCCGGAGGAGCTCGTCCAGTTCAATCTGTCGCTGAACGATGTGGTCGCCGCGGCGCAGAAGGCCACCGGCATCCAAGGCGCCGGATTCGTCGAGAACAACAATCAGCGGCTCATTCTCGAAAGCGAGGGGCAGTCCGTTACTCCGGAGCAGATCGCTTCCACCGTCCTCGTGCGGCAAAACGGAGCCAACGTCACTCTGGGGCAGGTCGCCGATGTACGCGAGGGCGCCGCGCCGCCCTTCGGAGCGGCTTCCATTGAGGGGAGCCCCGGCGTGATCTTGAACGTCGCGGCTCAATATGGATCGAACCTCCTGGATGTCACGCGCGGCGTGGAGCAGGCGCTCAACGACATGTCGCCCACCCTCCGGCAGCAGGGGATCGATCTCCACCCCGACCTCTTCCGGCCTGCGAACTTCGTCAACACCTCTCTTCATAACATCCGGATCTCTCTTCTGCTGGGCGGCGCGCTTGTGATCACCGTGCTCTTCCTGTTTCTCTTTGACATCCGAACGGCAGCTATCTCCTGTACCGCCATTCCCCTTTCTCTTCTTGCCTCCATCGTCGTGATGGACAAGATGGGAGCCTCGATCAACATCATGACCCTCGGCGGTCTGGCTATCGCGATCGGCGAAGTCGTCGATGATGCCGTGATTGACGTCGAAAACATCCTCCGGCGCTTGCGCGAGAACGCCGCCAGTGAAAATCCCAGGCCGGTGTTTCGCGTCGTACTCGACGCCTCTGTCGAAGTCCGCAGTGCTGTGGTCTATGCCACGTTCGCGGTAGCGCTGATCTTCATCCCCGTGCTCACGCTCTCCGGGGTGGCGGGAAGGATATTCGCACCTCTGGGCATCGCCTACATCTTCTCCATCCTGGCGTCACTGGTGGTCGCGCTTACGGTGACGCCCGCACTTTCCATGCTGATCCTGGGGAATCGTCCGCCCCGCCGCGAGGAGCCGCCGGTCATCCATTGGCTCAAACGGCATTATGTCTCCCTTCTCGAACACATCGAACGAGTTCCCGGCCTGGTGATCGGATCGGTCATTGTCATCACGCTTGGCGGCATTGCAGCCTTGCCCTACTTCAGCAGTAGTTTCCTTCCCGAACTGCGCGAAGGTCACTACATCCTGCACATGCAGTCGGCGCCCGGCGCCTCTCTCAACGAGTCCCTGCGCGCAGGCCGTGAAGTGACTGCGGCGCTGCTGAAGTTACCGTTTGTGCGCTCGGTTTCGCAGCGCGTGGGCCGGGCGGAGTTGTCCGAAGACACGTGGGGGCCTTACTACAGCGAACTGGACATCGACCTGAAACCCATGGGCGGCGAAGGGCAAGAAGCGGCGGAGAGACAGATTCGCGGCGTTCTTTCGCAGTTTTCAGGAATTACATCGTCTCTAATGACGTTCCTGAGCGAGCGGATGGAGGAAACGCTCTCTGGCTACACAGCCGCTGTCGTGGTGAACATCTATGGTTCCGATCTCGATGAGCTTGACCGCGAGGCCGGACAGGTGGCGCGTGTGCTCGGTGCTGTCCCAGGAGCCGAGGAAGTGCAGATGCAATCTCCGCCTGGAACGCCGGAGATCGCCGTCGCTCTGCGCCGCCCGGCGATCCTGCACTGGGGCTTCGACCCGGTCAGCGTGCTTACCGATATTCACACGGCATATCAGGGTGATCAAGTCGGTGACGTTTACGAAGGGAACCGCGTCTTCTCCGTCACAGTCATTCTGCCGCCGGATGACCGGACCCGCATTAATTCGGTGTCTGCTCTGCCCATCAGAAATCCGGAGGGAATCTATGTTCCTCTCGGTCAGCTCGCCAACGTCTATGAGAACTCCGGGCGGTATGTGATTCTGCACGACGGCGCCCGCCGCGTCCAGACCATAACGCTGAACGTCGCTGGCGGCAATGTCAGCACCTTCGTGAGCAACGCTCAGAAACAAATTGCGGCGAAAGTCAAATTTGCTCCCGGCAATTATGTCGAGTTCAGCGGTACAGCCGAGGCGCAGGCTCAGTCCCGCCGTGACCTCCTTGTACATTCCATCCTCGCCGCTCTGGGCATTGTGCTGCTGTTGTCCGTGGTTCTGATGAATTTGCGCAATTTGGCCCTCGTCCTCGTGAATCTTCCCTTTGCCCTGATCGGTGGCGTGCTCGCGGTATTCACCACCGGAGGCACGCTCTCCCTGGGAGCCATGGTAGGCTTTGTGACTCTATTTGGAATCACGATTCGCAATTCCATCATGCTCATCTCGCATTACGAACATCTGGTCGCGGTGGAGGGCCTCCGATGGGATTTTGCAACTGCGGTTCGCGGCGCGTCCGAACGCCTCGCGCCGATCCTGATGACGGCGCTGGTGACCGCCCTCGGGCTGCTTCCGCTGGCAATCGGCAGCAATGCGCCGGGGCAGGAAATCGAAGGACCGCTGGCCATCGTCATTCTCGGAGGGCTGATCACTTCGACCGCTCTCAACCTTCTCGTGCTGCCCACGCTGGCCTTGCGTTTCGGGCGATTTGAAAAGCCCTTAGAAGAAGGAGCCTGATGCAAAGAGAGGCTCTAAAGACCAATCGGATTTTGCCTTCATCGGCGAGGTTCCTATTGAGTAAGCAGGAAGGAGTCAGGTATGCCAACCCATGACCAGGTCGCCTCGGCTTTTCACATTATCACGACCCAAATTGATGAGGCCATAGCTGCGGCCAAGTGTCATAAGTGCGGATGCCTGCAACAGACGGTGGAAGCGCTGGCCGGCACAGAGGCGGGCAAAGGGGAGTTGGCTTCGGTTCTTGCGAAAGCGAAAACCATCTTCGAGCCGAAGAAGTACGACTGTTTAGGCTGCCCCGTCTGTTATCCGGCCCTTGCTGCCAATGCTTTTGTTGAGGCATTTCCCGAAGCGGGAGCGGGTCTCGATCTTTGCCCGACAGAGGAACCGGAAGAGCGGCAGGGCTGGCCGCCGTTGCCTGGGGATTATTCCGTGGTCCGCTATGGGGCTCCCGTCGCTGTCTGTGCGCTCAATAGCGAACTGCTGGTGAAGGCTCTCGCCAAACGCAAGCCCGAAGGTCTGGCTGTTGTCGGAACCATGCACACGGAGAACCTCGGTATCGAGCGGGTGATTAAGAACACGCTTGCAAACCCGCATATTCGCTGTTTACTGCTCTGTGGTGAGGATACGCAACAAGCCGTAGGCCATCTGCCCGGACAGTGCTTCGAAAGCCTGTTCCAGAATGGACTGGACGAACGCAGCAGGATCGTCGGGGCTCGCGGTCGCCGCCCGGTGCTCAAGAATGTGAGCCGGGAAGAGGTGGATGCCTTCCTGAAGCAGGTAGAGATGATCTCGATGGTGGGCGAGGAAGATGCAGACATCATCACTAGGCAGATTCAATCTTGTGCCGACCGCGACCCCGGCGTATATCCCCACCCATTCAAGGAGTCTCAGATTCAACGAATACAGGCACCCGAACCCAAACGTCTGACCCTCGATAAAGCTGGGTATTTTGTGGTCTACCCCGAAATGCGCAGCAGGCGGCTTGTGGTGGAACACTACACAAACCAAGGCGTGCTCAACTGTGTGATCGAAGGCGCTTCGACCGGAGCGCTCTATAGCGAAGCGATCGAACGCCAACTGGTTACGCGGCTCGACCATGCTGCCTATCTTGGGCGAGAGCTGGCCCGCGCGGAACAAGCCATCCTGACCGGCGCGCCCTTCGTGCAGGATGCCGCACCCGGAGAACTTCTTCCTGCGGCCACGGCTTCCTGCGTCTCTGGGAGTTCGTGCGGGTGCCCCTCCACTCCGAAACCTGCTTCGAGTTCCTGCTCTTCACCCGATACGGAGAAAGCGGTCTGCCAATGAAGACCAGGGTATTCGGACTGATCGCCGTGGTGCTGATTGCCGCCGGGATCGTTACATACAAATCGAGCCGGACACGGCAAGCACAGAGGACAATTGCTCATCCCCGAGTGTTGCTTGTGGCTGATCTTCGCAAGGCGGGTTCAGACGGCGACGCTTGCGCCGAAATCATTCGCTCGGTACGAGCGGCGCAGGCCCGTGGCATTGCGGTGCAGGAACTCGGCCCAGACAGCAAGTCGGACCTGCTTACGCGCTATCGCGTCCTGACGATCCCTACGGTGCTGATCCTGAACTGGGATGGACAAGTTGTTTTGCGCTTTGAAGGTGAAAACGCGGAGACTGTCGCGGATGTCCGTAACCAAATGCAGAAGTTAAGGTAGGTCAACATGGGTATTTCTGAAACATTGACCCACGCACTCTCTGGCGGAAATGTCGCGGCACTGCCGCTTGCGCTCGTGGGTGGCGTGATCGCGGGTGTGAATCCATGCTGCCTCGCGCTTTACCCGGCGGCAGCGGGCGCGTGCTGCTGCCCAGCGCAAGAACAAACCATGAAGCGTCCGCTGGGCAATGCGGTCGCCTTCGTGCTGGGGATTGCTGTTTCCGTTGCGCTGCTCGGTTCACTCGCCGCCTACATTGGTCGGATGGCAGTAGTGGCAAGGCCGTTCCGCTATGCCATCGCCGTTCTGCCGATTCTTATGGGGGTCTATCGACTGGGATGGATTCGGCTACCGACGATAGCGCCCAAAGCCTTCCGGCCAGGCTTAGGCGGAGCGTTTGGAACTGGCCTGCTGCTCTCGCTCATTATCGGCCCATGTGGCACGCCGGTTCTCGCTTCCGTTCTCTCCTTCGCGGCTTACAAACAGAGCTTTCTGTATGGAGGGCTGCTGCTGTTTCTGTACGGTATCGGCAATGGTCTCCCGCTCGTTCTGGTAGGTACGACCGCCGGAGGACTTCTGAAACGGCTCGATTGCAGCCGCTTCGGAAACTGGATCGACCCCATCGTCGGGGGTTCGCTGATCCTGCTCGGCTTCTATTTGCTGTGGAGAATCTGATTCGTCTTTCAGGTTCTCACCTGAAAACCGTCTGTAAGAGACTTTAGTGAACCACGGGATAGCCCCGGAAATCTGGTTGCTGGGCTTACAAAGCGAGCTGCAGCGGGCTTTCCTTGCGCCTCCAATAAAATGCTTGACTCGTACGGTATAACCGTACATACTGGATTCATGAAAGGATGACATGCAACTTGTCCACTTTCGCCACAAAGGACTAAAGCAATTCCACGAAGAGGCGAACATCAATGGAGTTCTGTCCGCGATGGTTGACAAGCTGCGCAAGCTTCTGTTCGCCCTTGAAACCGCCGAGACACTTGAGCAACTCGGCCGCTTTCCGGGTTGGAAGCTGCATTCGCTTAAAGGTGACCTGAAAGGGTTCTGGAGCTTGACTGTCACCGGAAACTGGCGGCTGATTTTCCGTTACGACGAGCGGACAAACACCGCCAGCGACATTGACTTGATCGATTACCATTAGGAGCTTCCAATGCCCATGAAGAATCCGCCCCATCCGGGCGACCTTATCAAAACCGAGATCGTCGAAGCCCTCGGCCTTAGCGTATCGAAAGCGGCGGAGATCTTGAAAGTGCGACGTGCTACACTCTCCGACCTCCTGCGCGGCAAGGCCGCGCTGACGCCGGAAATGGCCCTGCGCATCGAAAAGGCTTTCGGCCCGGACATGAACCATCTTCTCAATATGCAACTTGCCCACGACGTGGCAAAAACACGGGAGCGCGCGCGGGACATCTCGATCAAGCGATATGTCCCGGCCTGAAGGCGAAGAGTGAAAATCGTCGCCAAATGATCGCGTAAGCAACAGGGAATGCAAACCAGTACACGGAGACGATTTGGTTACCGCGGTTCTGAGACGAGGCGAACGCAGACTGGATCACAGCGTTAACATGCGATCACCAATTTCGAAACTCGATACGTTTTGCGATACGCCAGTTCTAGGGGTTCACGTGTTTACAAGAACTTAGGGAGCCACCTGGGTCTTGTAAGTTGTTGAAAAGCCTAATGTTGGGTCAATGGCATGGAAGAGGCCGCATGACAGGTCGTTCTGACACGGCCCCAGTTCTGATCAGACATGCAAAGCGCTACCCATTCACTTTGGGAAAGCAACTTTCATGATTCTGCTACGGTCGCACAGCTAGCGGATTACTGGCAGATTCCTAAATCCGTCTGCTCCATTTCTGCTCTATTTGATTTCTGTAGAACTGCGCTTTCAAATATCCCCAGAATCTCTATCGCCAGAACGAGATCAGGTGAACGCCATGTTCTTTGTTTTCAATTGACGGCCACATTCCCAAGCTGAATGTCGCCGGTTCGATCCCGGTCTCCCGCTCCATTCCTTTGTAGGTCGCACGCCCTTTGCAGGCAGCACAGGTTTCCGGCTTAGTGTGCAGGGCTTCCAGGGCTTTCCTCGATTTTCACTACAAAATAGGTGACCGTATCACCCGGCGCAACCCGCATCTGGTGCGGCATTCCAGCGGGGATATGCACCACGTCGCCGGGATTCAGTTCTTGCGACGTTCCACCTTTTACGGAATCGGCACGGACCTCGCCAGCCGCGACACTCTTTGGGTTTACGAGTTCGCCGCCGGTCATGATGGTGGAGTGGCCGTCGAGAATATAAAACAGGTCGGCATCGCGCTCGTGAAGCTCACCGCCCCCGGCGCGGTTGCGAAAGGCGAGCATCGTGTAGTGGTGCGGATAGCGTGTGAGCGTTTCGCTGGCAGATCCGTCGCCTGCGGCGGCGAGTTGCTGCAGATGCTTGGCTCGCTCGAGTAATTGTGCGGGTGACCAGTGATCGGATTGCATGGTTTGTGCGCTTACCCCCAGTGGAATGAGTAGAAATGCTGCGGTGACGAGAGAAGCCAGAGCTCTTTGCGGAATACGGGTCACAGGAGCGATGTAGCCGCGCCGCAGAGGTGCGCGTGAAGGCTGCGACGCGATGGATTGGCAAGACATGCGATGAGACTCCCTTTCAGTGAGCGTGCGACGTGAGCGTTGCCAGCTCGCGGGCGCGTTGGAAGACGGAGAGAAACATGGCGCGCGTGAGTCTGCCGGTGTTGGTGTTTTGCAGCGATGGATGAAAGCTGGCGATAACGTGCAGGCCTCCGGGCATTGTATATTCTGCGCCGTGGGCGAAGCGGAAGCCGGCGCGTGCGGTGAGTTGCCCGGTGCGCTGCACGTGCGCCAGCAGGCCGTCGAAAGCGATGCGACCGAGGCAGACGACGACGCGCAGTCTCGTGAGCAGTGCGAACTCCTGATCGAGCCAGGGCGCACAGTTGCGCAATTCTTCTGGCGTGGGCTTGTTGGCAGGCGGAGCGCATCGGGCGACGGCTGTGATCCAAAGGTCGGTGAGCCTCATGCCGTCGTGGCGCGAAACGGCGCGCGGCTGTGAGGCGAAGCCGGCCTCATGCAGAACGGGGTAGAGGAAATCGCCGGAGCCGTCTCCGGTGAAAGGGCGGCCCGTGCGGTTGGAGCCATGCGCACCGGGGGCCAGGCCCAGCGCCATCACGCGTGCTGCAGGATCGCCGAAAGAGGGCACGGGACGGCCCCAGTATTCCCAGTCAGTATAGGCGCGACGCCGTGTGCGAGCCACCTCCGCACAGTGGGCGCGCAGGCGCGGGCATAGATCGCAGGCAACGATGCGGGCATTGAGCGCGTCGAGGGAGGTGGCGAGAGAGCCCATGGCAGAATTCTAAGACGCGCAGCCCGCGGTCTGTGACAATCTTTCAAGAGGAGGAGATTGCGATGAAGCCAGCAAAGCTGTTGCTGCTTGCGGGAGACTTTGTAGAGGACTACGAAGTCATGGTTCCATTTCAGGCATTGCAGATGGTAGGCCACACGGTGGATGCGGTCTGCCCAGGCAAGAAGAAGGGCGAGCAGGTGCGCACGGCCATTCACGATTTCGAGGGAGATCAGACCTACTCGGAGAAGCGTGGACATAACTTTACTCTGAATGCGAGCTTTGATGAGGTTGTGCCGGCGAGTTATGACGGGCTGGTAATTCCGGGCGGGCGCGCACCGGAATATCTGCGGCTCAATCCGAGAGTGCTGGAGATGGTGCGCCATTTTGACAAGGCCAACAAGCCAATTGCGGCGCTGTGCCACGGGGCGCAATTGCTGGCGGCGGCGAATGTGTTGAAAGGCCGCAAGCTGAACTGTTATCCCGCGTGCGCGCCGGAGGTGGAGCTGGCGGGCGGCACGTTTGTGAAGGTGGAGTTCTCAGAGGCTGTTGTTGACGGCAAGCTGGTGACGGGACCGGCGTGGACAGCGCATCCCGCATGGTTGCACAAGTTTCTTGAGGTGCTGGCGGCGCACCTGGGTGCCTAGTGTACCTTCACTTTGCCGTGCCGGTGGGGGCTGGTAACACGGCGCGCACCTGGCGCAGGGGCAGCGCGCTCGCCGCGGTGAGCGTTTGCTGCACCTCCGCGAGGATGGAGAGCGCGACGGCGGCGGGCGTTTCCGCACCGAGGTCGATGCCCGTGGGGGCATGCATCTGTTCGAGCCAGCGCTCGACTCGCTGCGGTGTATCCGGGAGGCCAAGCAGACGAGCGGCCTCCGCGAGCAGTTCGCGCGTGCGGCGCTGCGGACCGAGTACGCCGAGATAGGAGAGCGGAAAATCGAGCGCGAGAAGTGAAGCAAGGATACGGGAGTCCTGCTCGAAGCTGTGTGACATAACGATGGCCGCGTCTGAGGCCAGCGGGCGGAAGTGCGCGGGGGCGGCGGCGGGCAGCGCGGAGATAGGCAGCACATGCACCTCGTCGGCCTGCGTAAAGCGCTTGCGCGTGGCCAGGTGCGAGCGGCCATCGGCAATCGCGACAAACCAGCCGAGTTCACGCGCCAGGTGCAGCAACGGTTTGGCGTCGTCACCCGCGCCAAAGATCCAGAGGCCGGGGCGAGCGGGGCGATAGTCAGCCCAAATGCGGGTTTGCGCACCTGCGATGGGGGCGATGCTCTCGATGCAGGTGCGGTATTGCAGCGCGCGCTCGGCGAGCTCGTGAAGCGGCGCATACGGATCTGCTGCGGGGCGAGCGCTGGGTTGTGCCGTTTGCTCCGCGGGTTGCGACAGATTGGCGAAGACTCGGCGCGCAATCTGCGGCCCTTCGAGAATGGTGCCGATGGCCAGCGAGGTGCGCGCGTGGAAAGCCGCTTCCAGGGCAAGCAGCAGCGGCAGCGCGGTCTGGCGGCGTTCAAGCAGGATGTAGACCACGCCACCACAACCGGAGCCGTACGGCATATCGCCGTCGTCGGCAACAGTGGAGTAGCGCTCGACGACCGGGCCGGATGCGGTGTGCCACCAGGCACGCTGAGCGACCTCGGCCTCAAGGCAGCCGCCGCTTACTGTGCCAGCGCGGCGGCCATCCTGCGCAATCAGCATGCGCGCGCCCGGCTTACGGTAGCTGGGCCCGTCAACGGCGACGATGGTGGCGAGCACGTAGTCTCCCCCTGCGGCTTCAAGCGCGCGCCACAGGGGAAGAATTCGTTCAAGGTCGGTCATGACTCTCTATTGTCGCTCAAGCCTCCAGAATTTTCGACTGCAGCAGGTCCTCGATGCGGATCGGAAGATCGCGCACACGGATGCCGGTGGCGTGGTAAACGGCTGAAGTGATGGCGGGAGCTACGCCCGCCATACCGATTTCACCAATGCCGCGCGCTCCGTACTCGTTGACGAGGAGGTCAGGGTAATCGAGGAAGGTGACGTCAAGCGCAGGTAGGTCAGCGCATGTGGTGACTAGGTAGTCGGCAAAGCTGCCGTTGATGGGCTGGCCGGTGCGGGGGTCGTGCACTGTGTCTTCAAACAACGCCATGCCGACGCCCATGACGGCAGCGCCAAGGATCTGGTTGGCGCCCGCGCCCTTGTTGATGATGCGGCCGCAATCGAAAATGGAGAAGATGCGGCTGACCCGGATGCGGGCGATCTCCGGTTCCCATTCGACCTCAGCAAAGTGCGCGCCGAAGGAGTGCATGGAGTAGTCGCGCGCTTTGGGGTCTTCCCACGAAGGGATGGTTTTGCCGGCGGCGGTGATGTCGCTCAGGTTGGCCATGCGGATGACTTCTTCAAATGCGATGCCGCTGGAGGCCGGCTGATCCTTGGCGTGAATACGCGCGTGCGAGACGGTCAGGGTGTCAGCCTTTGCGCCGGCGAAGGGTGAACCGGCGGTGAGAGTGGCAATGTTGAGCAGGCGCGTGACGGCCTCATTTGCCGCACTGGTGGCTGCGGGCAGCACGGCGCTCGTGACCATGGAGCCGCCCGAAGTGGGGCCGTCAGGCAGCGAAGTGTCGCCGAGGAAAACGTCAATCCGATCGAGTGGCACGCCAGTCTTGGCATGCATCACCTGCGCGAAGATGGTGTAGGTGCCGGTGCCAATGTCCTGCGTGGCGCAACGGACGCATATGCGGCCGTTGGGGCATAACTCGACGGTGGCGGTGCAGGGAATGCGCGCAGCGGCCCACGAAGCGCCTGCAAGGCCCCAACCGATATATTTGCCGTCGCGGCGCATGGAGCCGGGCTCAGGAGTGCGTTGCTTCCAGCCGATTTTTTCCGCGCCAGTGAGATAGCACTCCTTCAAATGGCGCGAGGAGAACGGGCGATTGGTGCCCTCGTCGCGTTCGGCGTCGTTCTTCAGGCGCAACTCCAGCGGGTCCATCTTGAGCTTGATGGCCAGTTCGTCCATTGCGGACTCAAGCGCGAAGAGGCCCGGAACCGCGCCGGGGCCGCGCATGGGCGCGGGCGCGCCAACGTTGCGGCGGACCATGCCGGTGGTGACTTCAAGGTTGGGGCAGCTGTAGAGGAACGGCGTCTGCTCGCCGCAATGCTCCACAAAGTCGTCGAGCATCGAGGTCTCAGTGAAGAAGTCGTGGCGAATGGCGGTGAGCTTGCCGTCCGGTGTGGCGCCCAGGCGAATGCGCTGCTGGGTGTGGGGGCGGTGGCCAACGTTGGAGAACATCATGCGGCGATCAACGCTGAGTTTGACGGGGCGCTTGAGATTGCGCGCGGCCACGGCAGCCAGCGTGGACTGCGGCCAGGGAAAGAGCTTGCCACCGAAGCCGGAGCCGATGAAGCGCGAGATGACGCGCACATTTTCGCGCGGCACACCAAGCACTTCCGCCATCACAATGCGATGATTCACAACGCCCTGCGAGCTCTCGTAAAGGGTGAGGTGGTCACCCTCCCATACAGCGACGGTGCCGTGCATCTCCATGGGATTGTGGGTTTCAACGGGCGTGGAATAGGTCTCGTCGACAACGACGGGCGCCGTGGTGAGGGCCTGGTCCGGGTCGCCGCGCTTCCAACTGCTCTGGCGCGTGCCGGTGAAGCCGGCGCTCAGGTCCGTGCGCACGTCCGGCGTCTGCACGTCATACTCGACGCGCACGGCGCTTGCGGCGGCGTTGGCCTGCTCCAGTGTTTCCGCGACAACGAGCGCGACGAACTGACCCCAGTAGTAGATCTTTTCGTCCTCAAACGGAGGACGTGCCTCGCTGATGGTGGCATCGTCCTGATGCGGAAAGAGGCGATAGGCGCCCTTCATGTTGCCGTGGTGCAGGACAAGCAGCACGCCAGGCATCTTTTCCGCCGCGGCGGTGTCGAGCGTGCGGATGCTGCCGCTGCCCACGGTGCTTTGCACGGCGACCGCATGCGCCAGACCGGGAAAGTTGTGATCCACCGCGTAGCGAGCGGTCCCGGTGGTCTTGAGCGGGCCGTCAATGCGGGGCACCACTGCGCCAATGATGCCGGCTGCGTGGGGAAGTGTATCCATCGCCATATAAATCTCCTCTGTTGCGGCTCTATGCGGTTGCGAGCTTGAGCGTGCGCGTCAGGCAGCGCTTGGCTAGTTCCACTTTGAATGCGTTGTCAGAGCGCGGCTTTGCTGCGGCTAATGCCGCCTCAGCCGCGGCGCGGAAAGTGGCCGCATGCACGGGCTTACCGTTCAGCGCGGCCTCCGCCTCATGCGAGCGCCAGGGCTTGGTGCCTACACCGCCCAGCGCCACGCGGACATAGCGAATATGCCCGCCTTCAACCTTGGACACCACCGCGGCAGAGGCCAGCGCGAACTCATAGCTGGCGCGGTCGCGCAGTTTGAGGTAGACACTGCGCGCACCCTCGACCGGCTTGGGCAGATCGACATAGGTGATCAACTCTCCAGGCTCCAGCGCATTTTCAACTTGTGGTGTGTCGCCGGGGAGCTTGTGGAAGTCTGCGAAGGCGATGGTGCGCTTGCCTTTCGGTCCTTCGACATGGATGACTGCTTCCAGCGCGGCCATGGCCACGCACATGTCCGAGGGGTGGGTGGCGATGCAGTGGTCGCTGGTGCCCAGGATGGCGTGGGTGCGGTTGAAGCCGTCCATCGCCGCGCAGCCCGTTCCGGGAGTGCGCTTGTTGCAGCCATAGCCGCCGGGTGTGCCCGCGCTGGGCTCGCGAAAGTAGGCGCAGCGAGTCCGCTGCATCAGGTTGCCGCCGGTGGTGGCCATATTGCGCAACTGCGGCGAGGCGCCGGAGAGCAGCGCCTGCGAGAGCACGGCGTAGGATTTCTGCACATCGGCATTCCATGCCAGGTCAGAGTTGCGCACCAGTGCGCCGATGCGCAGGCCGCCATCGGGCAGCTTTTCGATCTTGTCGAGAGCAAGGACGTTGATGTCGACCAGGGTGGAGGGCCGCTCGACATCGAGCTTCATCAGGTCGACAAGCGTTGTGCCGCCTGCGATGAACTTGCCCGATCCCAAGCCGGTCAGCGCCTTGTCAATGTTCGTCGCTTTAACGTAATTGAAGGTTTGCATAGAGATTTCTCCTTGCGGCTCAGGCTTGCGTCCGGACCTGCCGGACGGCGGCAACAATGTTGGTGTAGGCGCCGCAGCGGCAGATGTTCCCCGCCATGGCTTGCTTGATCTCTTCGTCGCCGGGGCCGATTGGTTCCTTGAGCAGGGCGATGGCGCTCATGATCTGGCCGCTGGTGCAGTAGCCGCACTGATAGCCGTCATGCTGCACAAACGCGGCCTGCATGGCGTGCAGATGGCCTGGCTGGCCTATACCCTCGATGGTGGTGATCTCATCGCCTTCGTGCATCATGGCGAAGGACAGGCAACTGTTCACCCGGCGGCCGTTGACATGCACAGTGCATGCGCCGCACTGGCCGTGGTCGCATCCCTTCTTCGTGCCGGACAGATACAGCCGCTCGCGCAGCGTGTCCAGCAGCGTGGCGCGCGGGTCCAGGCCGCGCAGCGTGTGGTCTTCGCCATTAACCCGCAAAGTCAGCGTGCCGCTGCCGACAGATGGGTTGGCGTCCTGGGCCGTGGCCTCGGTGGCCGGAGCGGCCGCAACCAGCGGCGCTGCGCCGGCCAGCAAGCTGGTGGCGCCAAGGCCGGAGAGGAAAGATCGGCGACTGAAGCGGGTCTTGTTTGCCTGCGAATCAGACGCGCTCAAGGGCTCCAGATCCAGCGTCTGCTGGTCGGGCGCGAGTTCGATGCCAAAGGGTTGAGGCGCATGGGAGAGCGACTGCTTGAGGTGCGAATCCGGCTTATCTGCCACAGGTGACCTCCTCGGGACAGGTGCTTCTGCAAAATTGTTGAGACTCCATGGCGCGTTGGGAGAGTCCATGCGGACTGAACCAATCGGGAAGACGCCGGGTTGTCTGTACGACGATCCGGGGAACAAACGGATCGTGTTTGATGCTTGTGCCGGCCCGGAGAAAGCGCCGGGAGCTTGCATGGCAGGCCGAATCGCGAAGAAAGCGACTTGGCCCGCGGGGAAATGCTACTGGTTGATCAGCGCCTTCATTGCCGGGACATAACGATCCCCGGCCGCCGCATCCGGTAAGAACTCTTCTGAAAGACTCTGGAGCATTGCTGCTGTGAGTGCAACTTCAGTGGCCGCTGCATTCTCTTCAAGATATTTGCGCCGCTTGGTGCCGGGGATGGGTACGATGTCCTCGCCCTGCGCCAGCACCCATGCCAGGGCCAGCTGGGCGGGCGTCAGGCCAGTCGCGGCAGCCGCGCGCTTTACTTTCTTCACAAGGTCGAGGTTGCGGGTGAAGTTCTCACCCTGAAAGCGAGGGGAGACGCGCCTCGTGTCGCCCGGTTCCAGATCCTCGGGCTTCTCAAACGCTCCCGTGAGGAAGCCGCGGCCGAGAGGGCTGTAGGCGACAAAAGCGATGCCAAGTTTTCTGCAAGTTGGCAGAACCTCGGGCTCCGGGTCGCGTGTCCACAGCGAGTATTCGGTTTGCAGGGCGGTGATGGGATGCACGCGGTGGGCACGCTCAATGGTTGCCGGCGCAGCCTCGGAAAGCCCAAGGTAGCGCACCTTGCCTTCTTCCACCAGGCGGGACATGGCGCCAACCGTTTCTTCGATGGGTGTCCTGGGGTCTACTCGGTGCTGGTAGTAGAGATCGATGGTCTCAATGCCGAGACGCCGGAGGCTGCCCTCGACGGAACTGCGCACATAGGCCGGGCTGCCGTCCACGCCCCGGCGCTCAGGGTTAACCGGGTCGCGCACGATGCCGAATTTCGTGGCTACAAAGAACTTGTCGCGTTTGCCCTTGATCGCTTTGCCCACCAGAACTTCGTTCGTGTGGGGGCCGTAAGCGTCGGACGTATCGAGAAAATTGATGCCGAGGTCGAGAGCGCGATCAATGGTAGCCAGCGACTCCTGATCGTCGCGGTGGCCATAGAAGTCGCTCATGCCCATGCAGCCCAGCCCCATCGCTGAGACAACCGGGCCGTTCGTTCCCAAACTGCGTGACTTCATGGCATTTTCCTTTGTGAAAGAAACGGGTCTACGTCTAGCTGGCGGGCGCTAAAGAGCAATCAGGCTCCGGCTCGGCGATCATTGGTCCGCCAATGCGAATGCGCTGTTCGATCTTCTTGTAGTTTGCAATTTTGTGGGTAAGCAGTGCATGAGCCTGTTGTAGTTCGACGATCTGCGTTGCGATGGCGGTCCGGTGATCCTCAAGAATCTTGCGCCGCTCGAGCGAGGTCGCGTCGCCCAGTTCGCGCAACTCGGCGTAGCGCTGCATCTCGCGGATGGGCATGTTTGTAGCTCTCATGCAGTGCAGAAAATGGAGCCATGCCTCGTCCGCCTCCGAGTAGCGGCGATGGCCGTTGCGCGCGCGACCCACGGGCTGGATCAGCCCCACGCGCTCATAATAACGAAGCGTATGCGCGGTCATACCGCACCGCTCTGCCATGTCCTGGATGGTGTAACCCGCGTCCTGCATACAATCACCGTACATCTTTGAGCGCACTCAAAGTCAAGGCGCCACAGGTGGGGCGGGCTGCTAACGCGGCGCGCGGCCTCCTATTGTCAGGTGGCATTTCTCTTGCGCCCATGCCTTATCCTCAGCAATAGAGGCAATTTGTGGCGGATCTGGAGCTTTACAAACGCATGATGGCGGTGGCCCTTGAAGACGCGCGACTGGGGCGTGCGGAGGGTGGAATTCCAATCGGCGCGGCGCTTTTCATGCGCACGGGCGAGCTGGTGAGCCGTGGGCGCAACCGGCGCGTGCAGGAGGGTGACCCCAGCATCCACGGGGAGACCGACGCCTTTCGCCGCGCCGGACGGCAAAAGAGCTATCGGGATCTTGTTATGGTCACAACGCTGGCCCCGTGCTGGTATTGCAGCGGGCTGGTGCGGCAGTTTCGCATCGGGATGGTTGTGGTGGGCGAAAGCCGGACCTGTGCGGGCGGGCTGGAATGGCTGCGCGAAAACGGCGTGGAGGTGGTGGACCTGGACAGCCGTGCCTGCCGTGAGCTGCTGGAGGGCTTCATCGCCGAGCATCCGGAGATATGGAACGAGGACATTGGAGAAGAGTAGATGGTGCGACGCCAGCTGGCCGGACCATCTGCCTGCACCGCGCCATGCGGTAAGATGCGATTGTTGCGTTGAGACGCAATCGGGGGTTCGTGATGCATCGCCGCCAGTTTCTTGCCGCAACTCTTGCCTCGACCGCTGTTGCCGCAATGCGTTCCGCAGAGGCGCAGGCACCCGCCGCCCAGTCGCGAGAGTTCTACCAGATCCGGCGTTATGCATTGCGGTCCGGACCGCAGTTGAAGCTGACGGAAGACTATCTGAACAATGCGCTGATCCCGGCGCTGGTGCGGCGGGGCATGGGGCCGGTGGGCGCCTTCCGGCTCGAGATTGGGCCGCAGACTCCCGCTTATTACGTGCTGATTCCCGCGGCGCAAGCGGGTACGCTGGTGGAGCTGGATTTTCGGCTTCAGGATGATGCGGAGTTTTTGCGTGCGGCTGAGCCCTTTTGGAGCGCTCCGGCGAGTTCGCCGGCTTTCGAGCGTGTGGAGATTTCGCTGCTGGAGGCGTTCAAGGGCTGGCCAAAGTTGACGCCGCCTGCCGCAGCCCCAACAAAAGGGAAGCGGATCTTTCAACTGCGGACCTACGAGAGCCCCAGCGACCGCGACCATGTGCGAAAGGTAGAGATGTTCCACTCCGGCGAGTTTGAGATATTCCAGGCGGCGGGATTTCATCCGGTGTTCTTCGGCGATACGCTGATCGGCACGCGCATGCCCAACCTGACTTACATGCTGAGCTTCACTGACATGGCCGAGCTGGAAGCAAAGTGGGACGTGTTCCGCAACGATCCTGCGTGGAAGAAGCTTTCCGCCGATCCGCGTTTTGGATTTGAACCGATCGTCGACAACATCACCAATCTGATTCTGAGTCCCCTGCAAGCCTCACAGATCTAGCGCCGGGACACGGAGCTGCGATCACCGGGCAAAAGCGAGAGAGTAGGCGGTGGAGGGATCAAGCGATCCCTTGAGGACGCCCAGCGACTTCAACTGTTCGTACTCACTTTGCCATCGAGCGCCGTTCATTGTGCCGGTCTGTGGCTGTGCAGCGTTTGCATCCGTGATGAATGCACCGCCGCGCAGCGCCTGTGCGGTATAGGCCTCCTGCGCGGGGTCCAAGGCCGGATTGAGCTTGAGCAGGTAGGCGTTGGTTGCGGCAGGATCCCGCAGGTAGTCCTCCCAACCCCGGATGCTGGCCTGGACGAACTTTGTGACAACGTCAGCGTGCTGCGCGGCAAATTCGCGCGTGGTGAATTGCACGCGGTACGGGTCGTAACCCGAGGAACTGATCAGTAGCGTGCGCACTTGGACGCCGGCCCGCTGCGCATAGAAGGGCTCGCTGGTGACGAAGACTTGCTGCACGTAACCGGGATCAGCCAGAAAGTTGGCGATGGAGAGTGTGGAGGGGATCTGTCGCACCTGATGCAGGTTATAGCGCAGCAGCACATATTTAAGCCAGGTTGCGCCGGTTTGCGCGGCGATAGTGCGGCCCTCCAGATCTTTGAAGTCGCGGATGGGCGAATCTTTGTGCACCATGATGGCCTGAGGGTCGTGCTGCATCGTGGCGGCTACGGCCACTAAGGGCAATCCGTTGGAATCCCATTCCAGAATCTGATCGCTCGATCCAAGCCCGACCTCGGCCTTGCCTGTAGCAATGAGTTGGGCGACACTGCCGTACTGCGGCAGGGGCAAAAGCGTGACGTCAAGGCCTTCTGCTTTGTAGTACCCCTTCAGCAGCGCCGTGTAAAACCCACCGTGCTCGGGCTGTGGATACCAGTCGAGTTGAAGGCGAACCGGCGTAAGTCCGCTGACAGGCGCGGAAGAGTGACTGCGGCAGCCCGTGGCGAAGGCGGCAAGCGCGGCAACAAGTGAGAGTGCGAAGAGAGCGGTGAATCGCAAGATACGCCTCACAAAGGTGGAGTGCTTGAATGGAACGGTATCACGAGATGTCTTTCAGGACGGCGTCCTTTCTGTACGCGCCAATCTGCGCTGCAAGTTGAAGGAGAGACTCATCCATGCCGCGCGATGCAGCCACTTGTACGCCGCCCGCTGCGCAGGGTACGGTGACAACGGGTACGCCGCTAAGGCTGAAGGGTGTTGTGTAGCGCAGCAGGCGGCTTCGTGTCTGGCTATGGTCAGCGCCGGCTGCCAGTCGCACAACGGGCGAAGCAGGCAGGAGCAGCAGCTCATGCTCGGCGAAGAGCGCATCCATCCGCTCGCAGAATTCCATGTGGCGCTGGCGCAGAGTGGCGAGCTCAGCGTCAGCGATATGCGCACCCCACTCCAGCCGCCCGCGAATGGCCGCCTGAAACTGCTCGTAATGGCCCGCATGAATCCGGGCAGCCTCCCACGCCTGGATCGGCGCGAAGATGCTGAATGCCCCGTTCCATTCTGGTGCCCAAAAGGTTGAGCGGCGCAGACCCATGACTTCCAACTGCCGGGCAAACTGATGCAGACTCGCGATAGCTGCAGGGTCGCAATCGTGCAAGAAACGATCTTCCAGCACAGCGAAGCGTGTAAAGCGGTGCAACGCGGCGGGTTTTACGGTCGCAAATGGCGCAGCCAGGAGCGGAGCGTCTTCGAGATCACGGAAAAGCCAGCCCATGGTGTCGAACGATGGTGCAAGATGCGCGGCCCCGCGCCAGTTCCCTCGGCCGAGCGTAGCGCGATACCCGGCAAGTCCGCAGAGCGCAGCAGGAACACGGATCGATCCGCCGGTGTCCGTACCAACGGCCGCGACGGCGGAGTTCTCCAGCACGCTTGCCGCCGCGCCGCTCGACGACCCGCCGGTGAGCGCACCGGGCTCACTCGGCTGTTCGCAATCGCCGAACTCGGGATTCTCGCCGGTGATGCCATACGCCACCGGATGCAGATGCGTCTTGCCGATGATCACGGCGCCTGCGGAGCGGAGCTGCTCAACAAGCCATGAGTCATGCGCCGCAGTGCCATGAAGATCGCGGTAGAGGCGCACCCCGCAACTGGTGGGCGCGCCGGCCAGATCGAAGCAATCCTTCACTGAAATAGGCAGGCCCCAGAGGTTGCCGCGGCCATCGCCAAACGCGCCGCCTTGCCCATGCGGCATGGCCTCCATGCGTGTTGCTTCAGCCATGGTCCACGCAGAACTCTGCCAAAGATACGTGTTGCGGCCGGCATTTCGATTGGACCGCGCCAAGGCCTGCTGCGCCAACTCAGTCGGAGTCGCAAGACCATTCGCAAGCGCTGTTCGCAGGCCGTGGACGGCCCATTCGACTGAACTCATAGAGCGATTCTAAGCGCAATCGCGAGTCTGCAATCTCGACCGTATAAAGACGGTATAAGTGTGGCTCATTTTGTCGAACCCGACGAAGTGCGGACATGCTAATTTCGAGTATGGGAGTTGTTCCTGCTACCTCGCCTCGCCCCGAACGGCAGCGCCAATCGACCCTTGATCGAGACGAGCAGCGTATGACTGCGCTCGTCGCCTTCACGGCGAGGTCGATGCGCACGGCGCGCCCGCGGCCGTTTGGAGCGTCTGTCATCCACACGACGTCAGGGGCGGCATTGCTGCATGCGCTGAACAATGTAGCCGGCGAATCGGATCCGAGCGCCCATGCCGAGGTTCGTGCAATTCGCCTGGCCGCAAAGCGGCTCAAGCGGCTTTCCCTGGCGGGCTACACGCTCTACACCACGTGTGAGCCCTGCCCCATGTGCATGAGCGCTGCGCTGTGGTCTGGCGTAGATCGCGTCGTTTTTGGTGCGACTATCCAGGATGCCAACCGGCATTGCACTCAAATTCAAATCCCCGCAGCGGAAGTGGCGGCGCGCAGCGACATGCATTGCATTGTGGACGGGCCGATCCTCCGCAACGAGTGCTACGCGCTGTTTACTCACCCGAATATGTTGAAAGCGTTTCGCCGTTGGTCGACACGCAAACGCAAGTAGGCGTCATTCAATCAGCAGTGTTCAACGAAGGGTGGATCGCATGGTGAACGGAATCGCCGCAGAGTTGTCTTCTATCGTGGGCGATGCGGCTCGTGTGCTGACGGCGCCTGCCGTGCTGGATCGCCTCTCGCATGATTTCTATTGGTATTCGCCCGTACTGCGCCCCCAACTTGAAGATAAGGTCGGTGAAGTTGCGGTTCAGCCGGTGAATCGCGAAGAGATGCTGGCGATCCTGCGCTTTGCGTACGGTGCAGACATTCCAGTCACAGTACGCGGTGCGGGCACGGGAAATTATGGCCAGTGTGTACCGCTGCAAGGCGGCATCGTGCTGGACCTATCCCTGATGGACAAGCTCGAAGAGATTACGCCGGATGGTATCGCAGTGTGCGAACCGGGCCTGCGCCTTGGCGCGCTGGAGATGGAGGCGCGCAAGCAGGGATGGGAGTTGCGCATGTATCCATCGACGCTGGTCAAAGCGTCTGTAGGTGGATTTCTGGCTGGCGGCTCGGGCGGCATTGGATCCGTTCGCCACGGCGGCCTGCGCGACTTTGACACCGTGCGCGCCTTCGAGGTCGTGACCATGGAAGCGGAGCCCAGGGTTGTGCTGCATGAAGGCGCAGCGGTGCACGAGATCCTGCATGCCTGGGGCACCAACGGCATATTGGCGCGGGTATGGTTTGCCCTTACACCCGCAGTGGACTGGACGCAGGTGACGATTGCTTTCGACACGTACGAGCACGCATTTGACTTTGGTGAACTCATCGCAGCGGGCGACGCATGGATCAAACGTCTCGTGACTGTCTTCGAGTGGCCCATTCCATCCTTCTTTGTTCCTGTTAAGCCGCTCATGCGCGAGGGCAAGGCGATTGTGTTGGCGATGATCGCTACGGCGCAAGTGGCCGGATTGCGGCGCGCAGTGGAGAGCGCGCAAGGCGAGATCACATTTGCGGGACCCTTCGATGGCCCACGAACGCAGCCCCTGCTGAGTGATTACACCTGGAACCACACAACCCTCTGGGCGATCAAGGCCAATCCGGCATACACCTATCTGCAATGCGGGTTCTCATCCACGGAGTGCCGTGAGCAGTTCCGCCTGTTGCGCGACCGATTCGGAGACGAGATCCTCTTCCACATCGAATTCATGAAGATTGGCGATGGCGCGGTAGTTCCCGGCGCAATCCCGGTGGTTCGCTTCATAAGCGAGGAGCGTCTGAACGAGATGATTGCCTACTGCAGGTCGATCGGTGTCTCTGTCGCCAATCCCCACGTGAATTATCTGGAGGATGCCGGCAGGTTCCGCGCAGATCACATTCAGCTGCTGGCGAAACAGAAGTACGATCCAGCGGGCTTGCTGAATCCCGGGAAGATGATCAGTTTTCAGCGTAAGGCGGTGACTCGATGAAGACATGGATTCCCGACGCACGCAACTTCGCCTACCTGACCTGGAAACAGGTAGATGCACTACCGCGCGACAGCACGCTGCTGGTTCTTCCCACTGCTGCCATCGAGCAGCACGGGCATCACCTGCCGCTCGCCACCGATACGCTGATCAACAATCTTCTGCTTGGAAAGGCTCTCGATCGAGTATCACCACAGCTTCCCATTTATGCATTGCCGCCCGTGTGCTATGGCAAGAGCAACGAGCACCTCGGCTTTCCCGGCACGTTGTCGGTGAGTGCCCAGACATTTCTTGCCGTGGTCCGAGATCTGGGTGCGAGCATTGCTGCCGGCGGATTTAAAAAACTGGTTCTCTACAACACGCATGGTGGCAATACTTCGCTCGTCGATGTGTTGGCGCGCGATCTGCGGGTTGAATTTGGCTTGCGGACATTTACGCTGTTCGGTTCGCCGGACGCCACCTTCGATGGTGTGAGCCGGCAGGAGCGCACTTACGGATTTCACGCAGGCGAAATTGAAACATCTTTCCTGCTCCATGCAACTCCTGAATTGGTATATCCCCAGGCCTACACCTCGAACTACATCGCACATGTTGACCGACCGGAGATCCTCAAGCCGGAGGGGTCGGCGGCGAATTTTGCGTGGATGACAAGGGACATTGCGCCAAGCGGAGTAATGGGCGATCCGTC
>JAKBHH010000050.1 GCA_021836865.1 Acidobacteriota bacterium | reverse complement strand
TGCAACAGCGGCAGCGGCGGCGTTGATTGCCACCACGTCAGGATCGTTATCCTTGTCGGCGGAAAAGACCAGAGCGATCAGCTGCGTTTCGTTGCGGAATCCATCTGGAAACAGGGGGCGGATGGGGCGATCAATCTGCCGAGCGGTCAGGATCTCCTTTTCGCTGGGCCGGCCCTCACGCTTGATAAAACCGCCGGGGATGCGTCCGCCAGCGTAGGTGTACTCGCGATAATCGACCGTAAGGGGAAAGAAGTCGATGCCTTCCCGGGGGTCGGGAGAAGCGACTGCTGTGGCTAGAACAACGGTTTCGCCGGTGCTAACCAGTGCGGCGCCAGAGGCTTGCTTCGCCATGCGACCGGTCTCAAAGACCAGGCGCTTGCCGCCGGCAAGCTCGACAGCTACTTCATGCTTAGTAGACATAGTGTCCTCGTTTCGTTTTGTTCACTTGGGAAACTTGTGGTGGGAAGGCGCCGATCGTTATGTGGCTTTGGAAAAAGTGTCCTGAGTGCAGGCAACAACGTGAGCCGCGGCAATGAAGAATTCATCGCCAAACATTCAGGGCCCACACACAGCCGATGGCTGTGCGTGGGCCCGTGTTGAAGGCTCATTTCGCCAGGTACACCTTGGCCCCAGGTCCAGGGTAGAACGGGGGCCGTGACCAGATTCCGGTCTGGGCGCTTCCGAGTCAAAGTCGGCTTTCTTCTTACTTGCGGATACCGAGCTTGCCGATGACGTCGCGGTAGCGATCGGAATCGTGAGTCTTCAGGTAATCCAGCAGACGACGGCGCTTGCTGACCAGCATCAAAAGTCCACGCCGGGAGGCATGATCCTTCTTGTGGGTCTTAAAGTGCTCTGTCAATTCGCCAATCCGCTCGCTCAGAATTGCGATTTGGACCTCTGGTGAACCAGTGTCCGAATCGTGGGTGCGGAAGCGTGCAATCAGTTCTGATTTCTTATGGGTCGCCAGCACGGCGTATGTTACTCCTCTTGCGTTCTCAGTCCACTCTTAAGTGTCTGAAGTGAGATTACCATGAAAGGCCCTCGCGGTGCCATGCCAGGCAATCACTTAAGCCGCCGTTGAACTGGTTAAACCCCGTGCTCAAGGCTCATTTTGCATCCAGTAGTTGGAGCGGGCCACGATATGAGCGCCGATATCTTCAGCGGTTCGTACGCGAATTGTGTGCAGACCGGGCGTCGGATTGGAGGGGCTGAAAGTAATCAGATAGCGATTGCGCATGTGTTTCGCCGCTTCCATCACGCGCTGCTGGAAGCGTTTGTCGCCGGCAAATGTGGTGTATTCCCCACCGCTTTCCTGCGCCACCTCTTTGGCAACATTCTTTTTGAAGGCTTTCACCGCCATGACCAGCGCTGAAACCATATTCATGGTTCGATCATCCCCGGAGTCTTGTACATCATGGAGGAACTCCGCTCCTGAGGGAGAGAACGAGATACTTAGAACAAGGACATCGGAGCGGCCAATCTTGCGGATCAGCTGCTCCGGCTTCGTATGCCTGCTGCCGTGATCGCGACGCTCACTGATGAGCAGCAGCACGCGCCGGTGTTCCTCCGGCTCAGCCTCCAGCAAGTCCACGGCATAGCTGACCGTGTCTAGAATGGCAGCTCCGCCATCGCCAGGTTCAAGGTGCTTCAAGGCCTCATCCAGAACATCCGTCGAGTGCGTATAGTCGTGAAGCAGATAGGGCTTCGAGTCAAAGCCGATGAGCGCGGCGCGGCTATGTGCATCCGCCAGAAACACATCGAGAAGCGGGCCGAGTTCGGCAAGCTTATCAAACTCCAGGACGCTGGCTCCGCCTTCTTCCACTGCGACCGCCAGAGACACAGGGGCCGTATCCATCTCTTCCTGCACGCGGATCTTTTGGGGCACTCCATTGTCTTCAAGCACAAAGTCCGTAGCTTTAAGTCCGTAGACAACCTCTCCTCCAGGCTTTTCAACCAGAGTGGGCACAAGGACTTCGTTGGTTGTCACGTGGAGAACGGGGGAAGCAGTCTGTGAGCCGGGCATGGGCGCGGGCGGCTCAATAGGCGGAAGTTGCTGCGCGGACAATCCTGCCCTCAATCCGGCCAGGAGAGCGAATGCCAGAAGGATGCGATGCGCTCTCATGCGGTCACAAGCACCCCTTTGAAGAAGTGGAGCTTCTCGTTAGACACGCTTGCGCGCCTCCCGATCAAGGGTGCCGGTCCAGACCAAAAAACTCAACAATTCCCAGCGTGTGGTCCACAGAAAGCTTAATACGTCCATCGCCTTCAATGTCTCGGCACGCTTGCCCGAGTAGGTCTCCACGCGCCAGCGCAGATATTCGCTCCGCCAAGGGGTAAGACGATGGCCGCGCGTAGCATTCCAGATGAATCGCAGGGGTGCCAGCAAGAATCATCCTCTGCGTCAAGTATAACGGCCGCAGGGCATCTGCAGAATGGTGCGAATGCAGACTGGGCCGGAAGCATACCGTCTGCCGTGCAATGCGTTCGCTTCCTGCAAGACCTGCGCGCATGGGGCGATTGCCCGGCTAAAGCTTCTGAAAGAGGCTGCCCGATCCGAGCTGCGAGATCACATCCTCGAGAGCTGTCTGCTGCGTTTCGGCTAATGCGAGCTGCGTAGATATCTGCGGTAGATCCGCCTGTATCAAGTTGGTCTGCGCGGCGGTCAGCTGGGTCTGTTCACTTGTTACCGCAGTGGAGGCAGCTGTCAGCCGTGTCAGAGAATTGTCGAGGGTGACCCGCTGCTGCGAAACATAATTCATCGCTGTATTCAGCGCCTCCGTGTCAGCGACAGAGGTTTGCGCGCTGACTCCCGCAGAAAAATCGGCGACCAGCTTGTTCAGCGTGGCAAAGACGTTGTTGGCCCCGTTGGCGGTGAAGATCTGGCTGCCCGACATATTCAACTGGATGGTCTGGCCGTTCGGCGTCTGCAGCAGGTTCACGCCTGCATCGCCGTTGTAAGTGGTGGTTGCGGGTGTGGTGGTGTTTGAGGTTGTAAAGGGGGTCGTTGAGGTTTGTCCCCCGGCAAAGATGTACTGGCCTTGATAGCTCGTGTTCGCAAGCAAGGTCACCTCGTCGCGAATGCCCGCAAGTTGATTCGACACGGACTGCAGCTGGCTGGAATTGAGCGTACCGTTGCTTGCGCCGGTGGCCAGGCTGATCGCCTGGGTCAGTTGACTGACGACGCTTCCGAGCGCGGAATCGGCAACCTGAAGCTGCCCTTGAACGAGACTGGAGGTCTGTGTGAAAGAGTCGTCCTGCTGCACCTGGTTGAGAAGCAGCACATTCTCTCCCGAGGCAATCGGATCCACGCTCAACGAGGTGACGCGCACGCCACTCGATAACTCGCTTGTCAACTGCTGTTGCATTGCCTGAGTCTGGTCCAGCGAAGTAGCCAGATTCGAAACAAAGAATGGATCGACTCTCATCTCATCTCCCCTGCACGGTTGCTTAAAGCAGCGAAGCGTTCGGCTCCGCAATTTCGCACATCAAGTTCTCGGCTAGGCGACCGCGGTTTGTACGCCCAGGTTCAGCGCCGACGACATCACCGTGTTCAGAATCGTGAAGACTTCAGATGCCGCCTGGTAGCTGCGCTCAAACTGCTGCATTGAGGATGCCTCGTCATTCAGATTGACACTTGACAAAGAACTGGCCTGTGTCTGCAGCTGCGTGACCGAGGCACTTTGCGCTGTGTTTTCGGTCTGGACTTCCGATACTGTCGAGCCTAGCTGGGTAACAAACTGCGCATAATAGTTGCTCGGGGTTTGCCCTGCAACAATGCTTTGCGTCGCCAGATTTGCCATAACCACGGCATTCGCGTTATCGCCGATTCCACTCCCGAACCCCGCCGCTGCAATCTGGCTCGGATCGGTCATCACCACACTCATGTTGGCTGCGCTGCCGGGGGTTACTCCCGCTGCGGGCTGCCTGAAGATGTAGAGCGGCGTTGTGCCCGTTCCTGTTACTCCAGCGGCGTTTGTCCCCGTGCCTTCCACGCCACTCAGAGCGGTGCCTGCGTTATTCGCGCCATTAACTTGAGTTGAGATGTTGTAGGCCAGCTGGTCCAGCGATTTCAGAGTGAGGGGAATGTCCTGGTCACGTGCGGTGAGATAGCCCCCCAACGAACCGCCACCGCTGGCGAGCGCCGTTGTCACGTTCGTGGAACCAAGATAGAAATTCGTCACACCCCCGACCGTACCCGTGGTTAGTTGCACGCTTGTGCCCTCTGAGACAAGCAGTTGCCCCGACGTTGTAGTGATTGAGAGCCCGTTGTTCTCCGTCGTGACCTGATTGATGCCAATCAGCTGAGAAAGCTGAGAGATATCCTGCTGGCGCTGATCCGACAGCGTTCCTGCATTTTCATTGGGTGCCGTTGACCTAATCTGCTGGTTCAATTGCGCAATGGCTGTGGTAAGCGTATTGACCTGGCTGGTAACGCCGGACGCCTCCTGATCGAGCGCCGATTGTTGCGAGTTCAGACTGGCAGCGGCGTTGGAGATATCGACTGCCAGTGTCGTGGCCGAGGAAAGAACCTGCTGGCGCAGCGCGTTGTTGGTCGGGTTTGCTTCAAGAGAAGAGAAGGAACTGAAAAAGCTGGTGATGTCGCTGCCGATGTCGCCCGCTGTCGATGTGGACGAGCCGGAGGCCGGCGTAAACAGGGCCTGCAGCGTGTTCAACGCTGCCAACCGCGAACCCGAGGCCGAGGCCAGTTGTTGCTGCTGTGCCAGCCGCTGTTCCAGGACATTGTCCCGAACAGAGCTAGGGCCAGTTTCGATCACTCCCGTTCCATAGGAGACACCATCGATGACAACCGGGGAATTCTCGTGAAAGGAGGGTACCTCGCGTGTATAGCCTGCGGTGGTGGCATTGGCCACATTGTTGGCAACGATGCTGAGCGCTCCCTGGTTGGCATCGAGCGCCTGGGAGATGAGACTAAGAGCGGAACTAATTGTGGCCATAGAGACTCTCCGCCCAGTGCTGTACGGCGCTCTCCGCGTAGCCTGCCTCGCCTGCGCGCAGTTGGTGAAAACGACGCATTACATGCAGGTTGGCTCCTGTAGCCTCCAGCACGCGGCCCAGCAGGACGATCTCTCGCGCGGCCTGGCTGGCCTGGATGGAGAACTCATTGCGCGGCAGTTGAGGCAGACTGCGATTCAGCAGGCGGCAGGAGTGAGCCAGTTCCTCTAACCGGGCCGCATCGAGACGCGCGAGCGCCTCAGAAGCCTCGCGCACAATTGCCTTTAGCTGCGGGGCTTCCCGCGAGTCGACAGATTCAAGCATCGTACTATCTCCTCTACAAACACACTGGGCCGCAGTACGGGCCGGCGCCGTGACCTTTTGGCTGAATATCCACTGCCAAAGGCAGTGGCGTGTGCGCTGCCCACGGACATGCTCATCCGCCAGCCATCACGCAGACCAGTCCGCGGCGTCTCCGCGGCATGTTCATGCGATGGGCGTCAAGCCGCCGTTCAGCATGGCATCCACAACTTTTGTTGCGACCGCGGAAGTGGCGACATGATAGCTACCGGCTGCCAATGCGGCCTGCACGCTCGCCACCTTGTCCGTCCGGATTCCTGCATCGGCGGCCGTCTGCTGAATCTCGGCGCCGGCACTGCTGAACGTGGCCTGGTCTCCCGTCAGGGGCTTGGTCGCAGTGCCCGCGACTTTCGCGGCCGGCTGTGACGTCGCCGCAGGACTTGCGGGCACGCCCAGTAGTGTCTTCAATCCGTCCATACTGTTGCGAATATCCATGCAAATCTCTCCTTAATAGGGTTATCGGCCACTTTACACATCACTGCAGTCATTCAGCTTTCCTGAGCAGATGATTTTCGTTCCTACTCCCGGTTCCCTTTGCAGTCGGGCCATGATTCCCCGAATGGGAAAAATGCTGCAGGATGCTGTTGGCAATGCCGAGCCCGCCCTGCTGACTGATGGCGTTGCCGAGCGCCTCGGACGCAAACTCCACGAGTGATCCGGATGACCCGCTGTCGTCCCTGTCTGCATTCCATCCCCCGGATGCGTTGAGCGGCTTCAGAAGCTCTTTCATCATCTGCGCTTCAAACTCATGAGCCGCTCGCACAAGACGCGGATTCGGACCCGTAGCCTGGCCGCTTGTCCCGGCCGCACTTTCATGCACCTGCATTACAACACCTCCAGATCGGCCTCGAGCGCGCCGGCTTCTTTCATGGCCTGCAAGATGGAGATCACGTCACGGGCGCCCGCTCCAATGCGCTGCAATTCCTGTACCAGATCCTCGACGGTCGCGCCCTGCTTGAGATCAATCCGGTTGACGGGCTTGTCCTGTGCCCGCACGGTGGTCTGCTGCACGACCTGCGTGGTCCCCGAAGAAAAGCCATTGGGCTGAGAGACCTCAGTCTCCGAAATCACGTTGATCGAGAGCCCCCCCGTGCAGGATTGAAACCGGCTGCAACCGCACTGTTCCGCCAATCACCACGGTCCCGGTGCGTTCATTAACGACAACCCTCGCTCGTGGATAGACCTGCACCTGCGTCGATTCCACTTTGTCGAGTAGCGCCGGCAAATCTTCGTTCGGACTGGTCGCAACCTCCACCCTGCGACTATCCACCACATGCGCTCGTGCCGTGCCAAGCACTGTGTCTATCGCTGCTGCCATCCGCTCTGCCGTATGAAAATCAGCATCATGGAGAAGCACATCGACGGTGTGCAACTGCTTCAGCTCAAAGGGGACATCGCGTTCTACGAGCGCTCCGTTCGGGATCCTCGCGGTCGTTGGGTGGTTGACCTGTCGGGCGTTGCCCTGCGCCGCAACCATGTACCCGCCCAGCACCAGTGCGCCCTGCGCCTGCGCGTAGATCTGCCCATCCGGGCCATACAGCGGCGTCATCAGCAGGATGCCTCCTTCCAGAGAACGCGCATCTCCTGCCGAGGAGACCGTCACATCCATTTTGTAACCCGGCCGGCTGAAGGGAGGCAGTGTAGCCACGACAAAGGCGGCCGCCATATTCTTCACCTGCATATTCATCGCGCTGTTGGCTCCGGTCTGGGGCACGGTGACGCCCATCCGTTCCAATGCTGAAATAAGAGTCTGCGCCGGGAAGACTGTCTGCTGACTGTCTCCCGTCCCGTGAAGTCCCACTATGATGCCATAGCCGATCAGCTGATTGTCGCGGATTCCTTCGATGCTTGCGACATCCTTGATACGTGCCAGTTGGATGGACGGCTCGGTACGCGCCGGTTGAGCGATCGCAGGGGGCATGGCTTCCAGAACGAAAGCCAGCGCTGCCATGGCCGGCAGAGCGTATTGGACCGCGCCGATAAAGTTCTTTTGCATTGCCTTCAGGACCCCATTCCTGCGCAGTCCGCCAGATGCCATCGATCAGAAAACCAATATCTTTTCCAGAAGACGAACGACCGGGTTCTGTCTGTATGTTGAGTCGTTCACAATTCCCTTCCCGGTCACTTCCAGTTCAAGATCCGTCATTGCAGTTGAGAGCACCTGGTTCTGTGCGCTCACATCTTCCGGGCGCACCAGGCCTCGAAGGCGAATCAGCTGGGTCTGTTGCGAGAAGGTCAACTGGCGGGTGGCCTGCACCACCAGCATCCCGTTCGGCAACACATCCACCACCTCGGCGCCGAAGGTTGTCACGAGGCTGGAATTTGTGGTGCTCTGCCCTTGCGCCGTCAGCCCGGACGCAGAGCTTTGACCAAGCAGGTTCTGCAGATTGTTGGAGGCCTTCAAGGCCCCGAACAGCGCGGTCAGGCTTGAGCTGGCATTTGATGCGCGCGAATTCTTGACCTGTCCGTCCGTAGATGCGGCGAGGCTCTCCGTGACCACGACGGAAACCACATCATGCAATCGGACAGCCTTTGCATCTGTGCCCAGGCGGACCAGCATTCCCTCCTGGCTCCAGATCGACCCCGTACTTCTGACCTCCGCATCATGCTGCTCCCGGACTCTGGCGATGTAGTTTTGCAGGGCTGTTTCAGGCGGCGTCGGTTTGGGGACCCCCGATCCGGGCTTCGACTTGCGCAATCCCGCCCCGGCGGGCAGGACCAGGAGCAAGGCCGATAGCCCCACGGCGACGAGTAGCCTCAGGGGCATCATGGCCGGTCCTCGTTGTAAGCGGCGAGCCGAGCCCGTCCGACGCCGAGCGCGACGACGCGGACCACCTTGTCGCCGACCTTCAAGCGGGCGTTGAGAGTTTTGCCCACCGTGGCAGGGCCCAGCGCCACGGCTTCAAGCTGCATTGCAACCACGCTGGAGTGTTCCTCCACAATCAACCTGTCGCCACTGCGAATCAGGACTGGCAATGGAGCAAGGATGTTGGCTGGCGAGACAGTGTCAGCGGCCGATTCAGCAGATTGCCCTCCCGAGTGTCCCTCCCGCATCGCCACCTGGATCAGGCGACCGGGCCCGGCGGGACGACTCTCATCGCGCACCAATAGCCAACAGGCACCGGTCTTTGGATCGTCGATCTCGCGTAGCGCCCGCTGCATCGCATGGGCGTCTGCGGCTTGAGAATCCTGAGAGTGCAGAGCCGGGCACCCGGCGGGCGGCAGGCTCGACATGGCAATCCACACAAGGAGCGCGTTGCCGGCAGTGGAACTTGTTTTCGTCCTCTGTCGTTGCATCGGAATCTTCATGGCTCTCCTCGCGCTACCGCGTCATGTTGTTGACTTGCGAATACATATCGTCGGCAGCCTTGATCACTTTGGAGTTGGACTCGTAGGCGCGTTGCGCCAGCACCATCTGCACAAATTCGGTCACGACATCCACATTTGAGTTTTCAAGATAGTTCTGTTGCAAGGTGCCCAGTCCCTGTGGACCGCCGGGGTTGTCGAGCACAGGGTCACCCGAGCTGAGCGTGGCCGTCAGCAGGTTCGAGCCGACGCTTTGGAGTCCGCCTGGATTGGGAAAGGTCGCCAGCTGGATCTGGCCCAGCTGCGAGGGATTCTGCTGGCCCGGCAACGTCGCATTGACCACACCGTACTGCGTGATGGTGATGGACGTGGCGTTAGGCGGAACAGTGATATTGGGCAGGAGAGGATCGCCGTCCGTGGTTACGAGAGTTCCCTGCTGGTTGAGGTGAAACTGACCGGCCCGTGTATAGGCAATCGTGCCATCCGGGCGCTGAATCTGAAAGAAGCCGGCGCCTTCGATGGCTACGTCCAAAGGATTATTGGTCTCGTTCAGCGCGCCCTGCGTGTTGATCACTTCGGTGGCCGCAGGCTTCGTTCCAAGGCCAATCTGGAGCCCCGCGGAGACCGTCGACTGGCTCTCTGCGGCGCCCGGCGTCACCAGGTTCTGATAGATCATGTCCTGAAACTGAAGCCGCAGCTGGCGAAAACCAGTGGTCGACGAATTGGCCAGATTATTGGCGATCGTATCCAGGTTCATCTGCTGTGCGCTCATGCCGCTGGCAGCCGTGTAGAGTGCTTCAATCATGCGTCTCCTCTTTGCGAAGAACAGCCCGGAGCTAGACCCGCGGCAGATCCTCGGATGCAAACTTGTTGAACTCGGTGTGGAAGACTGTAAGCGCCTTCTGCATCATCTCTGCCTGGCGCTGCATCACGATCAGGTCCATCGTTCCCTGGATGACATCCTGATTGGCGCCCTCCAGAGAACCGGCGCGAATCGAAGCGTCCGTACTGACTACCGACTTCGCATTACGCGGGGCCACGTAGCGATTGGCGCCTTCTGCGGTGAGCTGTGTTCCGGGGGGAAATGCGAAGACTCCAACAGTCGCCACAGCTCCTCCTGCCACAGAAATCACGCCATCGGCTCCGACTGAGACATCGCCGGGAGGGATCGAGATCGGCTGGCCGGTCGAGGACAAAACCGGCTCATTGGCGTCCGTCACCAGCAACCCCTTCTGCGATCGCTGCATGCTGCCGTCGCGCGTGAAGCGCGGACCGTTTGCCGTCTGTATCTGAAAGAATCCCTGTCCCAGAATCGCCAGATCCAGTGGATTGCCTGTTTCCTGCAGCGTTCCCTGGGTCATGCTCAGCTGGTCGCCGCCAAGAAGTCCGTAGTTATTCACGGTCTGCCCAAGTTGCGAGTCGGTTGAGTCGGGCCCCAGAAGCACGGAACGAAAAAACTCCCGCTCGGCGCGATAACCGGGAGTCTGGGCATTGGCAAGATTCGCGGCAGCGGCGTCAAGCGCCTGCGTGCGCGCGATCAGACCGGTCATCGCTGCATAATATCCGCTGTCCATCCATCCCTCCTCATGCGCAAGACGGTTGCAGTTGGCGGACCGGACCCAAGGCGAGATGGTTAGAGAACATTAAGGTTCTTCGCGGTCCCCCTGCCGAAGTGCCGATGCTTGCGTCCCTATCCGCGAAAAGCAGATGCGCCGCGCCCCGGAGGCAGGCGCGGCACATGGGGATTGAAACCTCTGGATCTGCAGACCCGTGATTCCTATTGCAAGCTGTCGCAAACGATGGTCACAGCAAAGAATGCATCGTCAAATCTGTACGTGTGTTCGAGTTGAAATTCCGGAGCCTGTACATGCAGGTCATAGTCGCGTCCGGTGATGATGGCAGGAACGGAAAGTCCGCAGTGGGCGGCAAGGCCCGGGACCCTGCCTTTCCAGGTGCCGGCCAGCATGTTGCAGATCTCGCCGATTCCGTCCTTGACGGTGTCATCCACTTCGTTGAATTGCATGCCGGTCATCTTTGCTGCCACCTTCATCGCCACGCTTGCGCCCGACCGAAAGACGCACGCACCGCTCAACATGCCGCCAAAACCCACCACGGCGGTCACCGATTCCAGTTCCGCCTGTCCCGCAGCACTCCGGCCCTGTCCAGTGCGTACACACTCCACGCCCAGCATCATGCGAAAGACCTCTTCCACGCTCGCATCCAGGTTCTCCGGATCGGAGACCAGATGCACCGACTTCCGTAACGATGATCCCATCTCCCGCTCCAATTCTGCCTTCCGGGCGCCCGGCTGCTGACTCGCAATCGCGCCCGCCCTGATCCCTCGCAACAGCACCTGGCACCTCTCGGTCTAAGCCACCCTAAGCAGCAACAGAACGCGTTCCTTGACCTGCTCCGCAGTAAACGGCTTGCGGATGTACCCTTGCGCGCCGGCCTCAATCGCCTGCCGGACATGTTCTTCGCTGGACTCGGTTGTAATCATGACGACCGGAACGTCCGGAGCGAGCTTTTGCAACCTTATCTGACGCAGAAACTCCAACCCATCCATCGCGGGCATATTGATGTCGGAGAGAATCAGGTCGACTGTCCGCGCTTTCAATACATCCAGACCCTCACTGCCGTTGCCCGCCTCGAAAACAACCAGCGATTCCAGTCCTGCCTGGCGCAGGGCACGCTCGACGATTTTGCGCATCACCGAGGAGTCATCCACAATCAAGGCTCGCACTTCACTCATCTCGAACTACCCCGCTGCCGTGGTTATCGGCACCTACGCGCCGTCCATGAGAGCATGGCGCGAGGGCAACGATCCGACCGAGAACAAGACTCACGAGAAAGCCCCAACTGAACAGACCAGATCGCGCACAGAAGTCGTCTCGGGCAGCGGCCCGCTTTGCGGCAGCAACCACATGCGCAGCCAGAGGCAGTCATGGACTCGCACCAGCCGGGAAGCGACAGGGCGCGCCCGTTCGAGTGCCCGGACAAAAGCATGCGTGGCCGCTCTCTCGCTGACGGCTTCAACCAATTCCACCGGCGGAAACCCCACGTCGAGCATCCGGGCCTGTCCCGGAGCAAAGTCGGACTCAGGCACGATCCCGCACTCAACCCGCAATCCGAGCATCTGCTCAACAGCAAGGGCCAGAACTGGATCGGGACCCTGCTCGAATCCCATATAGAGCAGCCGATCCCCCGACAGGCGCAACGGAAGCGCGCCGAAGGCGTCCACAAAGAGCCGCGGCATCACCGCCGCCATGGCGGACGCATCGTGATAGTCCAGCAACAACACCGGGCAGCTCCATTGCAGCGCCAGAGCCCGCGTTACGCGCACTTCGCTGACCGCGCGCTGGCGAACGAGCCACTGGCCGAGACGTCCGGTCCCAGCCGCCCGTTGGGCGTCCAGGGCGCGGCGCAACTGGGCCTGCGTGATCCAACCCTGCTCCAGCATCACAAGGCCAAGCGGAATGCGATGCCGATGAGCGTCCCGAACGCCCGTTCGACCATCCAACTCGCGCCGAACGGCGGCGTGCAGCCGGGCCGCGGAACAGGCCTGCGAACAGCTCCAGCCCCCTTCAAAGATCGGCCTGGACCGGCTCCTCCAAAGCTGCACCCACCCAGAGCGGCAGGCCGGATTTGCACAGGAACCAAACAGGCCCCCGCGAAACAGCCCTCCCGTCTGCGGACGAACCGCCGTCCTTGACGCGCCAGCCCCTGCGGCTGGCATGCCTTGAACGCTGCCAAGGTTCGGGTCCGACAATTGCGACGGTGAAATTTGCGATCCTTGGATGCTGCTGCGAGTTAAAACAAGCATCGGATACTCTCCAGTCTCTTGCGCGGTGCAGCCACGCCGGTCACACGCAGGCCAAAGTTGCCGTTGACCAGGACCACCTCTCCCTGGGCCACGATTTTGTCCCCTACGATCAGGTCAACGGGATCGGAGACATGCCGGTCGAGTTCGACGACGTCTCCAGGGCCCAGATCCAGCAGCTCGCCTAAAGGCAATTCGCGGCAGCCAAAACGAAGCGTCGCCTCCAGTTCTACATCGAGCAGGAGCTCGATCCCGGAGCAGACGCCGGACGCCCCGGCTTTGGCTGGCTGTGGAGGTACTGCTGGAGGCTCAAGGTGGGCCCGAATTGTCGATTCTTCACCCTCGGCCGGGCTCGGCGATTTGACTTGGCGCACCTCGTCGCAAATAAGAATGGAAAAGCCGTGGTCACCCGCTTTCAATTGAAGCGCCCGAGAGACCTGACTCTGTCCGGAGATCTCTCCAAAGGACTCCACACGACATTGCTTGCCGCTCTTCGCCAACAAGTCGCCCGCTGCGGCATCGGCCACCTCGCGCAACAGCTCGCCCCAGCCGGTCTTTTGATCGACGCCTTCGCCCATCAGCGGCATGTCGAGCAAGCCGGGATCAAGCAAGACCGCAAAACGTCCCTCTTGATCGCCCCGAAGTACCGCAACGTAGCCGAAGGGCTCGCCGGAGATGGGTTTGGGCAAGGAATCGGCGAGTTGTGGTTCCCCGGCCAGTGCTTGCGCGAACAACGCCGTTGCGACCGAAATCCAGCAATCCAGATAATTCACTCTGCATTTCCTCCTGCAACGGGGCGTTCCAGACGAACTGCGCGATGGTCGCCTTGGCGAATGGCACGCGCATCGGACAATAGCTGCCCCCCGACGCGCCACTCGGCCAGGGTGCTGGCGGAAAGGTTGAATTGTAGAACCGATCCAACTGCGAGACTCTCGATCGAACTGGCCGGCAGGCGCACGGAGGGCAGCTGCAGGGAGGCGCCGAATCGAATGCGGCGCACGGCGCCTTCCATGCGCTCCCTTGTTTCCGGGGCATGACGCCTGCGACGACCCCAGTCTGAGGTAAGCCGCCGCAGAATCGTGTTTGCCACCACCGCCGGGAACGCCAGATTCAACAGACCGGAGCCGTGCGGCATGCGGATCTCAAAGCTGAGGCAGAGGGTCTTCTCGTTAACCGACATGATGCGTGCCACCTGGGTTTGCATCTGGCGACGCTCAAAGTTGAAGCTCAAGCCCACCGGCTGCCAGGCAGCGGTCAGTTCGCGGCAGATGATCTCGATGACGCTGGCCAGGATGGATTCTTCAATGTCGGTGAGCTCGCGGAGGGGACCGTCCTTGCCTTCACCTCCGAGCAGCAGATCGATAATGGGCGGAGCCAAAGCCAGGTCCAGCTGCATCACCGAGAGCGCACCGAGCGGCTCCAGCCGCACCGAAGCCACGTAGCCGATCTCGGGAATTCGCAGCAGGAACTCATTAAAGGGAATCTGCTCGGCTGAGACCAGGTTGACCTGGAATTTCGCACGCAGCCATGCCGACAGATTGTGGGTGAGGTTGCGCGCGAACAGATCGTTCAGCATGCTGATGGCTCGGAGCTGATCGTTCGAGATCTGACCAGCCGAGGCAAAGTTGTAAGGTGCCGCGCGCACCCGTGCTTCCCCGCTGCCGGCTTCCGGTGCCCGCGTCCGTGCAGCCTGAAAAAGCGCGTCAATCTCGTTCTGCTTAAGCCTCTTCTCCATCGCTCGATCTCCTCTCTCCGCACGGGTGACTAACCTTCACCCTCAGCGCCTGCACGGGCGCGCAAACCGTTGCGCCCTGCTCACCCCTGGGACGTTTCCATCGGGGCGGTCGCCCGCCGCGCGCGGCTGGTTTTGAAGGCCCCCGCCGAAGCCAGATCGTTGAGCGCGACCCGCAGATGGATCACCGCCGAGGCGTGAACCTGCGAAACCCGTGACTCGACCACACCGAGAGCCAGCCCGATCTCGCGCATCGTCATTTCCTCGTAGTAGTAAAGAGTCATCACCAGCCGCTCCCGCTCGGGCAGGTGGGCAATGGCATCGCTCAGGCGCTCTTCCAGTTCGCCGCGAAGACACTGGAAGAGCGGATCCTCATCCGGCCGGCCTGGAACGTAAGCCAATTCCTCTTCGCCCGAGTCTTCATTGCGCTCTGCGTGCAGCGTGCCGATCTCAAGACCCTTCAACTCGCCCAGCAACTGCTGATATTCTTCGAGGCCCAGCGCCATCTCGGAGGCAATCTCTGCCTCCCCCGGCGGGCGACCAAGCCGCGCTGTCAGGGCGCGAACAGATTCCTCGACCGCCCGTCCTTTCCGGCGTAATTCGCGCGGGCTCCAATCCAGCGTGCGAAGGCTATCGAGAATGGCCCCGCGAATGCGGAACTGGGCATAGCTGCGAAACTGTACCTTTTTGGCAGGGTCGAACTTGGCGAATGCGTCCATCAGACCCACCACTCCGGCCGAGACAAGGTCTTCAATATCCACATGCTGCGGAAGCCGCTCGTGGATGCGTCTGGCCAGGAAACGCACAATCGGCAGATGTTCCAGCAACACCCGCTCCTGCTCTCCGCTTAAAGCCTGCGCCTGCATCCCAGGGGGCGGATATCCTCCCCCTGCCCCGGCACGCTGCACCATCAGGTCCTTGCCCGCCATCGCCGATTTCATCCCCATCCCACGCCCCCACTTTCTAACCAGCATCCTGCCGGCCGTCTCCCGGCTTCGCGCTCTGTCTGCGGCCGATCAAGCCCTCACCGGACCGTGCCCACCGGCCGCAATCGAATCTCCGCCGGAATCTCACCCGCCGCAACCACCGCCAACCGCGGTAAGACTGGCTCCAGCCAGCGCCGCACATGGTAGCGGGCCGGACTCGGACAAAGAAGCACTGGAGGGGCCGCACCGGATGCTGCGCCGATGAGTTGCCTCAAAGAATCGGCGAGTCGGCGCACAATGGGCGTACCCGGTGCGCCTGCTGCGGGCAGAATCCTTTGGGCCGCTTCCGGGGAGAGCACGCCGAGAATCTCTTCTTCGAGACCTGGGTCCAGCAGCAGCACGGGCAATTGCCCTTCGCTATCCAGCATGGGCTGGATCAGCCTTCTTCCCAGAGCCTGACGCGATGCTTCAACCAGCGCCACCAGGCTCTTATTCACGGCAGCGGCCTCGAGCAGCGCCTCCAGAATCGTGCCCAGGTCGCGAATCGAGACCCGCTCCCGCAAAAGCTGTTCCGCGACGCGCCCTACCTCGCCCAGTGAGAGCACCTTGGGGACCAACTCTTCCACCAGCTTGGGATGGCTCTCACTGAGCCCATCCATGAGCCGCTTCAGCTCCGCACGCCCCAGCAGCTCCCCCGCGTGGCGGCGAATCATCTCGCCCAGATGCGTCGTGATCACCGCGACCGAATCCACCACGGAATAGCCCGCTGCGATGGCCTGCTCTTCGAGCGCCGCTGCAATCCATACTGCGGGCACGCCAAACGCGGGCTCGCGCGTCTCCCGGCCCGCAAGCGGCCGTCGTGCGGGATCGCCGGAGACCGCCAGCAACTGCGCTCCTTCGCTTTGCCAACGGCCGATTTCCACGCCGCGCAGAGAGAAAAGATACTCACGCGGCTTGAGCCTGAGATTGTCTGAGATATGCACCGGCGGAACAAGGAAGCCCAACTCAGCGGAGAGGTGGCGCCGCAGCGTACGGATGCGGTTGAGCAGTTGTCCCCCCTGCTTTTCATCGACCAGAGGAATCAACTGGAAGCCTATTTCAAGTGTCAGGTCTTCAAGACGCAACAGACCTGCCAGGTCCGCGCCCTGTGCCTGATCTGTCTTCTTTCTGTCCGCCGGAACAACCTCCACCGCGGGCGCCGCGGCAAGCGAAGCGGCCTTGCGTCGTCCTGCCCAGAACAGGCCGGCAGCAACAAGCAGGAACGGGATCTTCGGCAGCCCCGGCACCAGGCACATGGCTCCCGCAACCAGGCTTGCGAGATAGAGCGTCGCCGGTCTGGCCAGCAACTGCTGGTGAATCTCCTCGCCCAGCATCCCGGCGGAGTTGGCCCGCGTCAGCGTGATGCCGCCTGCCACTGAAACCAGCAGCGATGGGATCATCGTCACCAGCCCATCGCCGACCGTCAACACCGTGTAGGTTCGGACGGCTTCGCTCAGGCCAACGCCCTGCTGAAGGGTGCCGATCAACAAGCCGGCAACGATATTGATGGCAGTGATCAGGATCGTGGCCAGCGAGTCGCGCTGATTGAAGCGCGCAGCTCCGTCCATGGCTCCGTAAAACTCGGCTTCGCGCGCAATGGCCTGACGCCGTCGCCGCGCCTCGGCTTCATCAATCAGGCCTGCATTCATGTCAGCGTCGATCGCCATCTGCTTGCCCGGCAGGGCATCGAGCGTGAACCGCGCCGTCACTTCGGCGGTGCGCACGGCGCCATGAGAAACGACTAAGAATTGAATTGCGATGAGGGCCAGGAAGAGAACAAAACCGACGACATAGTTGCCCCCGACGACAAACTGGCCAAAGGCCTCGATCACGTTCCCGGCTGCCGCGGTGCCCTCCGAACCATGCAACAGGATGCGGCGGCTTGAAGCGATGTTCAGCGAAAGGCGGAATAGCGTGAGCAGCAGAAGCAGGGTTGGAAAGACGCTGAGTTCGACTGCGCGCCGAATCTGCACCGCGGAGAGAAAGACGATAATGGAGGCTGCCATCGAAAGCGCGAGCAGAAAGTCCAGCCCTGCCGCAGGCAGCGGCACCAGCATCACGAAGATGACGCTGATGGCGGCCAAAGGCAGTACGTACTCGCGCAGACGAAGCAGGACAGACTGGTTGCCGAGCGTGGCGGCCGGCAAGGCTGGAGTACTCATCGCAGTTCTCTCTCATACGGCGGGATGATGGGGCGCGGCTCGGCAGGCGGCGGGGCAGGCGTCCGGCTGGCGTGTGCAGCGGCCTCGCGGGCTCTCCGCTCGCGCATTTCGGTGTCTACGCGTTGGCGATAGAGGTACGCGAGAATCGCGGCGACGGCTGCGTATAGATCCACCGGGATAGCATGGCCGACCTCGACCGTGCGATAGAGCGATCGGGCTAATGGCGGATTCTCGAGGATGGGCACCCCAGACCAGCGGGCTTCCGCCTTGATTTCCTCGGCGAGCAGGTTGCGGCCTTTGGCCAGGACCTTGGGAGCATCCATGGTTGAGAAGTCGAAGCCCAGAGCCACCGCGTAGTGCGTCGGATTGGTAAGCACGACGGCGGCCTTGGAGACATCGGCCTTGACCTTGCGGCGGCGCATCTGGCGCTGCAGTCCGCGGATCCGGCTGCGAATCTGAGGGCTTCCTTCAGTCTCCTTGAACTCCTGTCGCATATCTTCGCGGCTCATCTTCAGGCGCGATTCGCGGCTTCGCCATTCGACAACGTAATCGACAAGGGACCAGCCAAAGAAAAGCCATGCTGCCGCGGCCAGTAGGCCATAGACATCGGAGCCGAGAATCTCAAGCCGGGCCGTCGAGAAGGGGGACACCGACGTTTCGCGCGCCATTCGCTGCACCGCAAAAACGCCCAGCAGGGCTGCGGGAACCAGTGATTTGGCCAGACGCGCCGCAGCCCGGAGGGAGAAGAGGCTGCTTGCGTTGCTGATGGGGTTGAGGCGGTCCAGTTTGAATCCGACGGCTTCAGCGTAGAAGCTGACTCCTCCCGTCTGGAGCAGCGCCGCGCCCAGCGCAGCAGCCGCAACCGACGCCATGACCAGGCCGAAGGGCTGCATCACCCCAAGCACCAGCCGGCGCATCGCCGCAAGCGTCGGCTCCATGGCCCCGGGCTCCCAGCGCGATGCTGCACCCAGGCTGAGAAATGCGGCGAAGCTTGTCCGCCAGAGATCGACCGCTGGGCCTGCGACCACGCCCAGCGTCATCACGCCTGCCAGCGTTCCGGCCGCCGCGGAAAGTTCACGGCTGTGCAGGACGTCGCCCTCTTTGCGGGCCTTGACCCGGCGATGCGGGGTTGCCTGTTCGGTGCGATCCCCGGCCATCGGCTAGCCTCCAGCCCCGGCAGGGGTTGCTGCAATCAGATGCTGGGCCAGGTCAAGCAGAGCGTCGAAGCGCGCTTCAATGAACCGGGGCCAGAGAGCGAGCGAACCGGCCAGCAGCGCGAAGCCGGCCAGCGTCTTCAAAGGAACTGTCAGTGCCATGACGGGAAGCTGCGGGCTCAGCTTGCCCATCAATGCCACAGTCACATCGATCAGCAGGGTCGCGGCGAGCACCGGGGCGGCCAGCTCTATGGCGGCAAGGAAGATGCCGCTTGCTGCATGCACCAGCCCGAGGGCCGTCACCGGCTCCAGCGCGTACGTGCCCAGCGGCACAACATGAAAGCTGCGCACCATGGATGCCAGCAGGATCCGATCCAGACCGGCTGCGATCAAAACGAGGGTGCCCATCAGCTGCAACAGTTCCCCAATCAGCGGTGTCTGAATGCTCGAGGAGGGATCAAGAAGATTGACCAGAGAAAAGCTCAGCTGAAGACCGAGAATCTGGCCCGCAAAGAGAAGGATCTCGCTGAGCAAGGTGAGCGCAAGCCCATAGACCAGTCCTACGGCCAGTTCTCCCAACAGCGCCGACACATTGATAACAGCGTGAGCACTCGGGAGGGTGGCGACAAGGGGGGCAAGCAGATACGCGACCGCCAGTGTGAAGACAGCCTTGGTGCGCACCGGCAATGCAGCCGACGAGAAGAACGGAGCCAAGGCGACCATTCCGCTCACGCGCACCAGCGCCAGCGTCATCGCGTTCAGAAATTGACTCCACTCAGGCATGCAGACTCTCCGGCGGGCGCTTAGCCCAGGTAGCGGTGCAGATCGGTGACGAGCAGGCGCGTGTAATCTGCCATCCGATTCAGGAACCAGGGCATTCCTGCCAGCAGGATCAGCGCGACTGCCGCCAGTCGAGGTACGGTTGTCAGGGACTGCTCCTGGAGGCTGGTCAGTGTCTGCACCAGGCTCAACGCAAAACTCAGCAGGACAGCGGCAAGCAGCACCGGGGCGGAGACCATCAGTGCCTCGCGGAGCAGTTGTCGCAGAAGTTCGGCAACAAGATCAGGGGTCACAACAATCTCCTCAAAAGCTTTTCAATAGGGAACCGGCCAAGAGGTTCCAGCCATCGACCATCACAAACAAGAGAATCTTCAAGGGGGTCGAAACCACGACCGGCGGTAACTGGAACATGCCAATCGACGTCGTAATCGCTGCCGTCACAATGTCAATGAGCAGAAAGGGGAGAAAAAGGACCGCGCCGATTGCGAAGCCGGCCTTGAGTTCAGAAAGAATGTAGGCCGGGATGACGACGCGCATCGGAAGGTCATCGGGCTGATTGGGCCGGGGAACCTGTCCGGCGGCCGCGAAGAGCGCAAGATCCTTTTCGCGCGCATAGCGCAGCAGATAGCGCTTCACGGGCTGTGATCCCTGGTTGATGGCCTGCCAACCGGTGATCTGACCTGCGCGATAAAGTTCAACTGCCTGCTGGTCCACCTGGTTCAGAACCGGCGTCATCAGGAACCAGGTCATCATGAGCCCCAGCCCCAGCAGTGTGGGATTGGAGGGTGCAGTCTGGGTTCCGAGTGCCTGGCGAAGAAAGTGAAAGACGACCATCAGTCGCACCAGCGGCGTCATGCACATCAGGATCGCGGGCAGCAGCGTGACCAGCGTCAGGACAAAAAGAATGGTCCATGGGGTTGAATCGGAGGGACGCAGGCGCGTGGTGAGGTCCGGCAAAAGGGCTGCGGAAGGAGTCTCCATTACGCGCATCGCGACCCATGCAACTACCATGAGATCCTCCCGGAATGCCCCGTGGAGGCATCGTGTGTGCTTCTCGATCCCCGCGTCTCGAGCGCATAAAATGCCGGCGCTCCCTCGGGTCCGGTAGCGACCAACAGTCGCCGGCCATCGACTTCCACAAGGGCAAGGGACTGGCGAGGCGCTAAAGCAATGCGTTCAACCAGCGTTAGGCTTGGCGGTATGCCCCGTCCGCGCCTCATCCGTTCCAGAAGCCGATGCGCCAGGCCTCGGAGCACTGTCACCCTTGGTTCAATGTTTTCTCTCATTCTCTTCATCCGCTGCGTCCTTTCCATGCCTGAAGCAGCCCCTTCGTCCGCGTTCTCAAGCCAGGCGAGTCAACCGGACGGCCAAAGCCGTTTCCACCAGCTCAAACTCACTCCATGCCAGTTGCACATCGCCGGCGGAAAGGGGAAGGTCTTCGCCCTGTACCCACCGGGTTTCGATCACCTGGCCAACTTCAAGGGCCAGTAGGTTCCGGACGCGAAACTCCCGCACCGGCACGGCGACATCGAGTTCGATAGGAAGCCCTGCGATCGCGCTTCCGAGTGCAATTGGCGCATGGATGACCCGTTGCGGCGCAGCAACCAACGCCTCCTCCCGCGCCGGTTCAACAGCAGGAGCAGCCTGCGCCCCTCTGACCGGGATGCCTGTTTGTGCGGGTAGTGGATGTGTGGTTGCCATCTGTCCACCGTGTTTGCAGTGCGGGGGCCAGAGGGAAAGAAAAAGGATTGGATTGGACTAATAATTGCGCCGAAAATCTCCATCTACACCTCCGCGGTCCGTGACCATGGATTCTTTTCGCTGTTACACTGAGGTGTATTGCTGAACAGAGCAAGCGAGCCAAAGATGCGCCCGCAAAACCTTCGATCGAGGTCAATGGTTATGTCTGAAACGATTGGAAGCAAGAACATTGCAAGCACCAGCCTTCGTCTGAAGGTGGGTCTGGCCGAGATGCTGAAGGGCGGCGTCATCATGGATGTGATGAACGTGGAACAGGCGCGCATCGCGGAAGAGGCAGGGGCTACCTCTGTCATGGCGCTGGAACGTGTGCCGGCCATGATCCGCGCCGAGGGCGGCGTGGCACGGATGGCCAAGCCGAGCCTGATCAAGCAGATCATCCAGGCTGTCTCGATTCCGGTCATGGCCAAGGCCCGTATCGGTCACTTTGCCGAGGCCCAGATTCTGCAGGAACTCGGTGTGGACTTTATTGACGAGAGCGAAGTCCTGACCCCGGCGGACGAGGCACACCACATCGATAAGCACGCCTTCACCACGCCGTTTGTCTGCGGCGCGCGCAACCTGGGCGAGGCTCTGCGGCGCATTGCCGAAGGCGCAGCTATGATCCGCACCAAAGGCGAGGCCGGCACCGGAGACGTGGTTCATGCCGTGCAGCACATGCGCCAGATTGTGAAAGAGATGAAGGCGCTCACCGTCCTCAGCGAACAGGAACTCTACGCAGCTGCCAAGGACCACCAGGCACCTTACGAGCTCATCCGCATGGTCGCGCAGGCCGGCAAACTTCCGGTGCCCAACTTCTCAGCCGGCGGCATTGCAACCCCCGCGGACGCCGCACTGATGATGCAGCTTGGCGCGGAGGCGATCTTCGTCGGCTCAGGGATCTTTATGAAAGAGCGCGCCACACCCCTCGATGTGGAAAACGATCCCAAAGAACGAGAAGAGGCAGTCTCCCGTGCGAAGGCCATTGTCATTGCAACCACTCACTACAATGACCCTAAAATTCTCGCCGAGGTCTCCGAGCAGGTCACCGGCACCATGAAAGGCCTAGCCGCTGCAGCGATAGAGGAATCGCAGTTGTTGCAGACGCGCGGCTGGTAGTCGCCTTGCAATACCCAGCCGGTTTGTTGCGCGTGCGACCGAGCAGCATTGCATGTCCGGAATATCACACCTGACGATCACGTGCTCGCACATGCAGGCGGTGCTGTCCCGCCGAATTGCACGCTCACACGCGGGTGCAGGAGTTCGACCGAAGTATGACCATTGAGATTCCCAAGCAAGTGCGCACTGCCGGGATCGCTTCGATTCAGCGCTACTTCGAAGAGAATATGCCTGAACCCATCGGCGAACTGCCTGCTGGTTTACTGCTCAACTTTTTCATCGAGGAGATTGGACCGGCAATTTACAACCAGGCCGTTGCCGATGCGCAGGCGCGTATGCAGCTTCGCGTATCCGATCTCAATGGAGAACTTTTTGCCGATGAGTTTCAGTATTGGCCCAAATTTGACGCTAAGCAAAAGAATCGCAGGTAATCGAACAGACGGGGAAATGGCTTTGTACTGATCGGGCCAGGCGCGGACGTCTTCTTGTCATGACCCACCAGGTCCTTGATTGTGAGAGCTTCTATTATGACGGTAATCCATTCCTTCCCCAGCCTGTCTCTTTCCTTAGATCAGGGAGAACCAGCTTGACGGAACCACGTACGCTGCCACGTATCGGAGTACTTGCCATTCAGGGGGACTATGCTGCGCACGCCGATGCGCTGGCCGAGTCCGGCGCTACACCTGTGGAGGTGCGCAAGCCGGAGGAACTGGAAGGCCTGGATGGATTGATCCTGCCCGGCGGTGAGTCCACCACCATGCTCAAGTTCCTTGAAAAGCGCCACTTCTTTGACGCTCTCCTGCAATTCTGCGCACAGCACCCTGTTTTTGGCACCTGCGCTGGCGCCATCCTGTTGGCCCGTGAGGTCCGGAACCCTTCGCAGCGCAGCCTGGGCCTGCTCGATGCCGTCGTCGAGCGCAACGCCTACGGCCGCCAGATCGACTCCTCTATCTTGACTGCCGAGACATCTCTGCCCGGCGGGCCGCTGGAGATGGTCTTCATTCGCGCGCCTCGCATTGCGGCAACAGGCAGCACCGTGGAAGTGCTTGCTCGACGCGACGGCGATCCGGTTTTTGTCCGTCAGGGGAAAATCATGGCCGCCACGTTTCATCCGGAGCTTTCTACCGATCGACGCGTGCATCGCGCCTTTGTGGACACGCTTTTAGCCACAACCGGCAAATAAGATTTGTCCGATCCCCCGTAAAAAAGAGTTTCAGCGGAAAACAATCCGCTGCCAATTCCCTGTGCGTCCCCGTCAAAGTGAGAGTAATCTCATTTTGACAGAGTCTTGATTTTCGGCCTGCACGGAGGAACCGCATGTCGCACAGACTTTGCACAGTTCTTTATTCCTGACGAGGCTTCCCATGCCCGCGATCTTTACGCACTCCCCGGCGGAAACGGAACGGAAAGAGCCTGGAATCGGCGGCAAGCCCCCAGTTGACCGTCGTCCCACGGGTGGCGGAGGTGGTGGCGGCGATGACGACTGGCGGCGCGAGAACCGCGGCCCACGCGAACTGCTCCATCGCATTCGATTTTTCGTCTTCTTCGGTCTGGCAGGAGACATGATGTTTTTTGTCATGCTGGTGGTTCTCTTCTTCGCCCGCCAGGCAGGTATGCACATGGATCCTCAAAGCCATGAGCAGATTGGGGACTGGCACCCGGTCCTGCTGCCTCCAATCCTTTATCTGAATACCGCCGTCCTGATTCTGAGCAGCCTGACAATGGAACTTGCGCGCCGAAACATCTTTCGTGAGATCGATGTGCTCGAGGAGTGGCTCGGCCTTGGACGGCCCGCTTTGCAGCGCACCCTCCCATGGGTAGCCGCAACCCTGGCTCTTGGCGGCCTGTTCCTTGCCGGACAATGGACGGCCTGGAAACAGCTCACCGCTCAAGGTTTTGCCTTCGATCGGTGGTCAACACCGGCAAGCTATTTCTTTTATCTGATTACAGGCCTGCACGCTGCGCACTTGACCATTGGACTGATCGCTCTGCTGGTCTGCCTCTGCGCCACAGGCTTCCTCCGTCGCATCGAGCTTCGTCAAATTGCAATCGACTCCGCCGCCTGGTATTGGCATGCGATGGGAGTGGCATGGCTGCTGCTTTTTGGCGTTCTTGCGGTTGGCCAGTAGATCAGAAAATGGGCCGGACCTCATTGGGGCGGCGGGGCTGTATGAGGGCGCTTTTCCGCGGTGGGTTTGGCCTGGAAACCTTTGCGTCCCGGCGCCGTCAGCGTAAATTCGTCTTTGGCCTCCACGGTGAGCATTGGGGCATCTGGGTCTACGACTTTCCACATCACCGCGTGAAGTTTTCTGTCAGTCACGTCAAGTGTCAGATAGTGGTAGACGGGAAAGCCGGTATCGCGGTAGAGGTCTCCGCGGCCGCGAAAGAGCAGAGGGTAGGGCTGCGCGCCCCCGCCCCCTGTCACAACGTACTCGACACCTCGGCGTTCAAACCGCTCATAGTTGTGAATGTGGCCGTTGAAGACCATCACCCTGGCATGAATCGCCGGCAAGTGCGCCTCAAGGATATTGCGGAGGACGAGCGCATCCTTCGATGGGAGGTTCACGAAGATCTGGGACTGTTTATCGGCTACCCATGGGATGTGGTACAGGATGAGGAGAAACTGCACCTGGGTCGGGAGATGGCTTAATTGCGCGGCAAACCATTCTGCCTGATCGCTGCTAGCGTCCCCCCCGACCGTGCAGTCAAGCGCAACGACCTCGACATTGCCCAGCAGCGCAGAGTAGTGCCTGTACCCGTGAATCGCCGGAAAGTTCTTGAGATAGTTTTCTATGCCCGGTTTGTAGCCACCGTAGATTTCGTGATTGCCCGTCGTAGGCAAAACCAGAATCTCATTTTCACGCCAGGCCGTGGTCTCGCTCCTGAAAGCTGCCCAGTCAGCTTCTTTGGCGCCTGTATACGGCGTGTCGCCCGTGAGCAGTAGGACCGAAGGGTGCTCAAGTGCAATGCGCTCCGCTAGCCATTTGCGCACGCGCGGGTTTGTCCCCTGCGTCACCGACGGGTCTGTGAAGCGCGAATCTCCATAGGCCACCATGCGAATCGACGCGCCCGGAGCAAACTGCCCCAGGGTGAACGTCGGCTCGAACTTGGGTGGATCAAGGTCGGCCTGCAGAGCCGAGCAATGCGAAACAGGGACAATCAGCAAGAACGCAAAAAGTGTGCCTGCTACTCGTGACCATCTGCAAGGAAAGGAGTTGTTCACGCCTTCAGCATACCATTCAGCGTTTATGAGCCGATTACCCTGGAACTCTGCGCGTGACCCGGGCGGCGAACCGCTGCAAAGACATCATCCACCTTTCCTTCATGGTCTTGACCACGGGACAGGAAAAGTAAATCTGCCGATTGAGAGCCATGAGCATCTGCACGGCCTCCAACTCATCATCTCCCACCGAGATACACCCGGGCTTATTCAGGTATTCATCCATCAGGTAGTCGATCGCGTGGCCGAGAATCTCGAGCCCACGCCCGGCCTCCGGGCTGACGTACCTCCTGCGCTCGGTTTGGATGGGCGAAACGAAGTCCACATCGGCGGAATTTTGCGCGTAGGACACGTTTGTGACTGGAGCTGCCATGGGTTTCATCTACTAATGTAATGCCCCATCGGATATCCGCGCGTACTTCTTCACGTTACGAATGTACTTCGTCCCAAAAGCGAACCGATCCGGTCCCAAGTTGCAAATTGGAATCAATGTGATGGGGCTCACAGTCCGCACCTGCTTTGTCAGGTTATAAAGCCCACAGGTGGCGTGCCCAATGAGCCGTTATCGTGTTGCACCGGGAGGCCGTCTTGCCTCA
>JAKBHH010000148.1 GCA_021836865.1 Acidobacteriota bacterium | reverse complement strand
TATCTACCGGATGATCGCCACAACTACACCCGTGAGTATCTTGAGACGCGTCTTGCAACCGCTTACGGTGGCCGCGTGGCTGAGGAAATATTCCTCAACCAGATGTCCACAGGAGCGGGCAGCGATATTGAGACGGCCACAGATCTGGCTCGCCGCATGGTGTGCGAGTACGGGATGAGCCGCCTTGGCCCGCTGACCTTCGGCAAGAAGGAAGAGCAGATATTCCTGGGCCGCGAGATCGCCCAGCATCGTGACTTCAGCGAAGAGACGGCGCGACAGATCGATCAGGAGGTACGTCGGCTGATCGACGAGGCTTATCAATCGGCGCGCAGCATTCTGGATGCAAACAAGGATGCGATGCACCGCATTGCCGCAGCCCTGCTGGAGCGAGAGACGATTGACGCAGAAGAGGTGAAGATGCTCATCGAGGGCAAGCAACTGCCACCGATCCGCTCCGTGCTGGCCTCCCCAAGTGACACTGGAGGCAGCGGCGGGCAACAGGTTCTGAAGCCTGAGAGCCGCGGTGGCTCCGGAACCTTCCCGGAGGGTTCGCCCTCACCCGCATAGACGCAAGGATCTCGTACAAGAAACGGGGCCGCTCATTGCCGAGCGGCCCCGTTTCGTTTTGACTGCCTTCTCCAGGCATGGTGTGCAACGATGTCGTTCTATCTATGCCCGCGAGCCCTTCATTAGAAGATCCTGTAGCCGAATCCGGTACTGAATCCGTAAGGCGAGAGCGTGCCACGGACCCAGTTCGGCATCTGCTGATACTCAAAATCGACAGGCCTGTAGCTGAGGCGCTTGCTCAGCTTGAGGTCCACGCCGCCGCCATAAGCCACCGTGGTGAAGCGGCCATAGGCGTAGTCGTACTCGAAGTTCATGTTGGTCATGCCAATGAGGAATTTGCCGTAGGGCGTCGCATGCATGAATCGGAACTCGTGAATCGGCACTTTGGGACCGATGAGGTAGTTGTCCTGGCTGATGCTGAGGTACTCGTTGAAGCGATTCCAGCGCCCCTCGGCCTCCACTTCAACCCAGCGACGGAGATGGACATCCACATAGGCCCCGATGCCGAACAGTTCGTTGGGACCAGCCTTGGCAATTCCGTTTCCGGCGTAATCCGGTTGAAACGCTGAGAACATGCCGCCTGCGGTGATCGCGAGTTGCCCGCGTCTGGCCGAAGGCGCAACCTGGGCCTGCGTGGTTACGGTGCCTGCGGTGAAAAGGCAGGCGATTGCTACAAAAATGAATGGCTTGATTTGCACGTGGAACATCCAATCCTAAAGGATTTCCTTTCTGTTGTGCTCTCTTGGGGAGCTGGCCGGTGGACCCCGGACCGCCCTCTACGCTGGACGGTCCGGGCTCCGGCTCGGTGGTTACTGCTGGGCGGTCGCAGGGGCAGCAGGTTGTTGGTCCGCTCCCGGTGCGGTGGTCGATGGCGCCTGCGGGTTGTTGCCGGCAGGCTGTGCAGGCGTTGCCGATGCGGGGTTGGCTGCTTCGTAGCGTTGCAGCTTGAAGTAGATGGGCGTCACTTCGAGCGGCATCTTGTCCCGTGCGTTCATCGGCGCATAGCGCTTTGCATTGAGCATGTGCACCTTGTCATCCCAAGGGTCCGTCTTCAGCCAGCTACCCAGGGGAAGAGCCGGAATCTGGTTAAGATCGTCCCAGTTGATCTTAGGCGCACTGCGGGCCAAATCTGTCATCCATGGCGTGCCGTCGGTTTTTAGAAGGCTGTCGCCCAGCTTGGGCGAGTTTAGAGCCTTGAGGGCCTTGCTGAGGTCGGCCAGTTGTTCCCAGTAGAGACCCGCGCTGGCCAGCTTGTCCTTGTACATGGAGGCCTGCAGATAGGTCTGGCCCTGTTTGGCAGCCGCGGTGTTGTCCGCATCCGAGTGATACATGTTGATGCGCGTAAAGGTTGACTCGTCCGGAAAGAGTAGTCGGTCGTTGAAGGCGTAGCGTGTATCAATGTGGTGACCGAGCGCGATGTGGGCCAGTTCCATTGCGACCACCGAGGCGATCGATTCCTCATTTGGCAGCGTATCGAGCAAGCCCTTGCTGATGAGGATGGTATTGCCCACTGTCGTTGCTTCCACCGTATCGGTCAGCAAGACGCGACAGTGGACCGGGCTTGAGAATGCCAGATTATTCGGGACTGCAAGGTTGATGACAATCTGGTCCAGAACCTGAGTTTCATATCCGCCCGTCGTAAGAGGAGCAACCAGGCCTGCTTCTTCCAGCCGGTCAATCACGTTATTCTCCGCCTGCGTGACCCAATCGCGCGTTGCCTGCAGAGGGCTGACGTCTTGCGAGTCGTCGCTCTTGTCGACCGCATCTTCAATTTTCATGCTGACGTTTTCACTGTCGCGAGTCGGCAGCTTGAGGGAATACCCCCAGAAGTGGGTCTGCGCCTTGAGGCCGAGAGACTTTTCGCCCTCGGCGCGGTTCGACTCTTCGACATAAATCTCAACAGGAAGCCAGACACCAGGCTGTACGTTCATACGCCAGCTGTCGAAGTGGAAGTAGTAGCGCGAGTCGTTCTCAGACGAAGGCCCCGTATAGGTGCCGTTGAAGCGGACCACGTTGCCGTCCTGATCCTCGATCCACATGCGGCCATAGAATCGGCCCATTCCGGCAACTTTGGGATGCACGTCGAAAACCCAGGTGCGAACGGAACCGAGGAACTCCCGGCGCACAAAGGTGAAGGCATAGTGCTGCTGGTCGAATCCGCTCGGATCGAGGAACATCATCTGCATAAATCCGGTAGGGTTGTAGGTGAATCGCTTGTCGAGCCCGAGTGCGGTGGTAAGTCCCGCGATGGCTGACAACGAGCCCTTGAAGAAGCCGCGGCGCGCAGCCGTCTCGCGTGGCTGGTAGGTCTTGTCATAGAACGTCTTGCCAAAGTCAACCCGGCTCAGGGTGTATTGGTCATCGACGGGGACCTCGTAGAGTTTCGCATCCGGCCGGGTGTCCTGGATGTAGGTTTCCACCAGCGGAGTATGCTCCTGAATGTTCTTGATGAGCACTTTCTCTTGCGCAATGGCCTTCTGCACGAGGGCGGTCTGATCGGCAGTGAGCTGATGGGTTGGTTCAAATTGCGGAGCCTTCTTCGCGTGCGCCCAAGACACACCCAGGGCCAAAATGAAAAAGGTAAGAGATATCTTCCGAAAGGTCATGTATAGCTCCTAGGTGGTTCGTCTCGTTCCGTATGCCGCACTTGCCGATGGACGGCACATCAAAGTAAGCCTAAGCCATCGGGTGTGTTGCCATTCTTGTTTTTACGCCAATTGAAACGTAATGGTAATGTTAGTCGTCAAGTCGACGGGCTGACCGTTGCGCGTTGCCGGGTGGAAGCGGATCTCCTCAGCTACCCGCCGAGCCTCTTCGTCGAGTCCGTGTCCAAGGCTCCGAACGACTCCATGCACAACGACTTTCCCACCTGCGGTGAATGTTACGCGCAGGATTACGTCCCCCTGCACCTTCAGCTGCCGTGCTTCTGTGGTGTATTCGACAGGCGGCTTTGAAATCACCTCAAGATTCGTCGAAGTCGGGACGGCTTCCATGGTGTGCGTGGCTGCAACCGCGGTCATGGCAGGTATTCCCGCAGAGGCGACATGGCCGGTCATGCCCGTTTTGGCCACTCCGGTACTGCCGGGGATGCCCGCAGATGCCACGCGCCCCACGACACCTTCATTCGATCCGGAGCGTGTTCCATTTCCGATGCCCGTTGATCCCACGACACCGCGTGGCGCAACGGCAGGGCCCGTCATCCCGCCATAGGGATTCCCGATCGCTGCCACTGTGGCGGGCCTCACTGCATTTGGGTTCGGCGTAACACCAAAAGTCTGCCCCAGGTGAACTGGAGCCGTGGAGGGTTTCGCCTGAGCAACCTGCGCCGGGGCCGCAGCCGTCAGGGCGGCCTTGGGCTGGGGCGCAAGGATGATGGCCGGCTTGGCCGCCTTCATCTGCGGGGTAGTGAGTTTGGCCTCCATCTCGATGGGCTTCAGGGCGGGTTTGGGCTCGGGCTTGGGCACGTTGATCCGCGGCGCCTGCAGCTTGATCTGAGGAGGCTTGGGGAGCTCCACGGGCTTTGGCGGCGGTGGCGGCGCTTTGAATTTGATCTTCGGCGGCGGCGGCGGAGTGGTGGGAAAGATGAGCAGAGTCTGCTCATATTTTCTCTCCTGGACTACGTGCCTGGCCATCAGGCCGATATAAAGCACCGACGCCAGAATCATGAGATTCACAACGGTGCTCGTAATGAAGGAAGCAGAGCGCCCTTCCGGCTCCGGAAGCAGGCCCAAATAGGTTTCACCTGGGTAGCGATTCACCGGCATAGATTCAATTCCTCGGGGACTATCTTCAAGCCGGCAAGAAAGTCTTGTCCGGGCAATTCCGCATGTTGGCTGGTGGGCAAACGCCGCATCTTGTCCACCCCTGAAGTTGTCCATTCACATCCGCGCCCGATGCTCTCTCCAGGCGCGCCTGGTTCAGCAGAAAAAGTACCGTCTTCGCCGTCCATGGTCACAGGGCCGGTGCCGCAGTCCCTGCACAGGGCTAACACGGTTTTCCGGTTCCGGTTGCGGATCAGTGCAGTATTCGCGGAAAGTCTTCCGGGGTAATCCCCGTCTGCAGCAGGTATATTACCTGGCTGCGGGCAGAACGCGTTTTTCAGGGGCTGGCACGCAGTCACCTGCACAACCGTTTCGAACCCAGAGCTGCGTCGTGCATCCCTTGGCGACAGCTGATCCACGCAGAACGTGATGTAAAGCCTAAAAAACCCGGACATCCAGACGCTCCATGGCGGGTCCAAGACAACGGACAACAGTTATGCCAGGTCCAACTTCCAGAATACCGGCTTCCAGAATGCCGGTTGGTTCAAACCGGCTCAGCACGGATGCCGAGCGGAGAACATCCTTTTCGGCTTAAAGGACCAAGGGGATACTGCAAAGCGCCGCCTTGAAGACGGTCTGTGCGGTGTGGGCCAAGGCCCTACCGGCTAAACCTATTGTAATAGACTTACGGTATCGGAAACCGTTCGTGGAGGACAGCATTTTTGTGAAACTGTTGATTACCGGCGGTGCTGGGTATATTGGTGGTACAGTGGCGGGCCAGTTGGCCTCGCTCGGACACAAGTCTGTGGTATTCGACAACTTGAGCCATGGACGGCGGGACTTGTTGCCTCCCGGCGTGGAATTTGTGCAGGGAGAACTGGATGACAGGGCAGGGATTGAAAAGCTTTTCATCGAGGCACGAAACTCCGGCGAGCCCTTCGATGGCGTGTTGCACTTTGCTGCACTGATCGAAGCCGGCGAATCGATGCAGCGGCCTGAAATCTACTTTCGGAACAACACGGCGTCTACGCTTGCCTTGCTGGAAGCGATGCTTGCTCAAGGGCCTCGCCGGCTGGTTTTTTCCTCCACGGCGGCTGTGTATGGCGAGCCGGAATCGGTTCCAATTCTTGAAGATGCGCGCTTGAAACCCACCAACACGTACGGCGAATCCAAACTCATGGTGGAGCAGATGCTGGATTGGTTTCACCGGGTCTACGGCCTTCGCTCTGCCTCCCTGCGCTACTTCAACGTGGCAGGAGCCCCGGAAGGCCCAGCGGGCATTACGCGCGGCGAAGCGCATGAGCCTGAGTCTCATCTGATCCCACTGATTCTCGATGTGGCGTTGGGCCGCCGGGCATGCATCCGCATCTACGGCGATGACTACCCGACGCACGATGGCACCTGCATCCGAGACTACATTCACGTCTCTGATCTGGCAGACGCGCATCTGCTGGCTCTCGATGCCCTCGCTTCGCCTGCGGCAGAAAAGGTGCGTCTTGTCTTCAATCTGGGGAATGGGCAGGGCTTTACGGTGCGAGAGGTAATCGATTCCGCCCGGCGCGTTACCGGCCATCCCATTCCAGCCGAGGTTCATCCTCGCCGCCCCGGCGACCCCGCCGCGCTGGTGGCCAGCTCAGAAAAGGCAATGCGCGAACTTGGCTGGAAACCGCGTTACACGGAACTCGATGAGATCCTTCGCACCGCCTGGATCTGGCACCGGAAGCGCTACGCGTAAGACAGTGCAAGTCACGCGCGCTGGACTTCACTTTGCTTTTGATTGCATGGAATTGCGTGGATCGGCGCATTCCGTTTCGTGCTAGACTTCCCGTCAGGCAGTTAGAACTCTGCCTGAACGTGCAATCGCCAATCCGTGGTCGGCGTCTGCGCGGTACTGTTGCAAACGGCCCGATCTCTCGATCTCAGGTACTTCCACTCAGCCTGCCCGTCAGGAGGCCGTCTATGAAGTTCTCCGCGTTTGCGTTTCTTTCGTTCCTCACGTCTTTACCGATGGTCGCGGTTGCTGCTGAGCACCTGATTCCAGCAGGATCGCTTATCCAATGCACGGTATCGGAGCCAAGACTGTCGTCCAAGACAGAAGCTATTGGCGATCCGGTCCTCTGCCAGGCGGGGTACTCAGCGCGCTACGGACATACTGTGCTACCGTTTGACAGCTTTTTGATCGGACGCTTTGAGGATTACAAGGATCCCGGGCATCTTGTGGGCAAAGGCTGGATGGAGCTGAAGTTTGATCGCATGCTGATCGAGCCGGATACCGTGATCCCAATCAATGCCAAGGTTGTGGACGTGCCGGGCTACCAGGTGGACCGCGACGGGCGCATTCTTGGCAAGGGCCATGCCGTGCGGGATGCAGTTACGTGGACGATTCCCATTCTGTGGCCGATCGATTTGCTGAACCTGCCACGGCGCGGTCCGCGGCCCACGCTGCATGCGGAGACGCGACTTACGCTGAAGGTGATGGATGATCTTGGCGTGCCGGTGGCCGATCCGCCACTGCAGGATCCCTCCGGCCTCTATCGTCGGCAGCCCAGCGCCTATACGCCGCCCGCAGATGAGACACCGCAGCCGCAGCGGGGAGCTACTCCACTGTACATGCCTGCGCAATCGCCGCAGGGAAACTGGTACGGTGGGCCGCCTCTGAGCGTTGCCGGCGGCGGGCCGGCACTCCACCGCATGCCGTATGTTGGACCCGACACGCCCAGCGCTGAGGATCGGCCAGAGCCCGTGACGGTCGTCTTCAACGATGGCCAACCGCCCGCATTGGTCTACAACTATGTTCTGACGCCGACAACGCTGTATGTTCTCGACGCCTATCACTATGCGGTCTCGTTGACGCAGGTAGACTTTGCGGCAACGGATCGCGTTAATCGGATGGCCGGCGTGAATTTCCATCTCCCCTTGACCTCGCAATAGGCGGACAGCCCGGCCCATCACGGCTTCCGTTGCGTGCCCGGTAGTATGCTCTAGAAGTGTTTTCAGGGCATCGATACTGCCGGGGGAGCCATGTCCGATCCTGCAATTTCTGTGATTCGCGCGCCGCGCGGCAGCCAGCTTCGCTGCAAAGGCTGGCAGCAGGAGGCGGCGCTGCGGTGCCT
>JAKBHH010000049.1 GCA_021836865.1 Acidobacteriota bacterium | reverse complement strand
CGTCGATCATGTCAGAGGCGTTGTTCGATGCGGAGTCCATCGCGGTCATGCGGGCGGCATGCTCCGCAGCAACGGACTCGGTCATCGCGTGGTAGAGCATCGAGGAGACGTACTGAGGAATCAGTCCTGCAAAAAGCTCCTCGGACGGCTGCTCGTAGATATAGTCCACCTGTGCGGTGGCAAACTTCCGTGACTCTTCGTCGGCCTCGTGCGTGTCGGCTGGCTCCAGTTCAATGCCCGCGCTGATCGCGGCCTGTGCCGCGCGCTCGCGCTGTTCCAGGGTCGGCTCCACAGCGCCGGCAATCTCCTGCCGGCCGATTTCGATGAGCGGCAACAGCCGTTCCACAACCAGGCGCTGTTGAATGACCGACTTGAACTCGTTGTAGATGATATAGGCTGCGTCGATCTCCCCATGCGTGTAACGCGCAATGATGCTTTGCGCCATCTCGAAGACCCGTTCAGGCTCCAGTTTCAGCAGCATGCCGGGGTGGTCGCCGGTGACTTCTACCGAAGCCTTGCGATTGCGAATTCTGCGCACATTACCCTGGTCATCGGTCTGCTCGGTGTAGTTGGCCGTTGGGAAGCGACGCCGCATCTGGTCGCGGCCTTTGCGACCCACGGCTTCGACGTCGATCTCCTTGTCCGGATTACCGCCGATGAACTGGAACGCGGTCTTGAGGATATTGGCGTTGAAGGCTCCGGCAAAACCCTTGTCGCCGGAGACGACAATCATCAGAATGCGCTTCTCAGGCCGGGTGGTAAACAAGGGGTGCCGCAGGTTGCCCGTCTGTTCGTCGAATAGATCGATGCGGCGGGTGAGCGACTCCAGCACGCTGGCAATCATCCGCGCATAGGGCCGGGCCGCCAGGGCGCGCTCCTGTGCACGGCGCAGCTTGGCCGCTGAGACCATCTTCATGGCCTTGGTGATCTGCCGCGTGTTCTTCACGCTGCGAATGCGCCGCCGTAAATCGAGTACGTTCGCCATAAGACTTTCCGATGCCGGGCTTCCAGCTGCTAGCCTCTAGCTTTTCTTGTTCGTCATTCAAATCCAGTTTCAAGCCTTGCTTTTAGCTAGTAACTAACGGCTAGAAGCTGTTTCAAGCTCCGCTTTGAAGTTCGCGGAGTACTCCTTCAGTGCGGTATGAAGGCGATTCCGCAGATCGTCATCGAGTGATTTTTTCTTGGTCAGATCTTCCATCAGGGCCGATTGTGCGTTTGCGAGGTACTTATACAGCCCATCCTCGAAGGCACGGATGTCCGGAATCTGCAGGTCGTCCAGATAGCCCTGGGTGCCGGCAAAGAGAACGACCACCTGCTGCTGCCATGTCAGCGGCTGAAACTGCGGCTGCTTGAGCAGTTCTGTCAAGCGGCTGCCGCGGTTCAACTGCTTCTGCGTCAGCGGGTCCAGGTCCGAGCCGAACTGCGCGAAGGCCGCCAACTCGCGGTACTGCGCCAGGTCCAGCTTGAGAGTGGAGCCGACCTGCTTGACCGCCTTGATGGCGGCCGAGAAGCCGACGCGCGAAACCGAAAGGCCCACGTTGACGGCGGGACGCACGCCGGAGTTGAACAGGTCGGTCTCCAGGAATATCTGCCCGTCGGTAATGGAGATGACGTTGGTCGGAATGTAGGCCGAGACGTCGCCGGCCTGCGTCTCGATGACCGGCAGCGCGGTCAGTGATCCGCCGCCGCGCTTGTCGCTCATCTTCGACGAGCGCTCCAGGAGGCGCGAGTGGAGATAGAAGACGTCGCCCGGATAGGCTTCGCGGCCCGGCGGACGGCGCAGCAGCAGCGAAATCTCGCGATAGGCCATGGCGTGCTTGGAGAGATCGTCGTACATCACCAGCGCATGGCGGCCCGAGTCACGGAAAAACTCGCCGATGGCGGTGGCCGCATAGGGCGCGATGTAGAGCATCGGCGCCGGCTCCGAGGCCGAGGCGGCGACGATGATGGTATGGCCCATGGCGCCTGCTTCTGTCAGGGTCTGTACCACCTGCGCGATAGAAGAACGCTTCTGGCCGATGGCGCAGTAGATGCAGATCAGGTTATTTTTAGCGTTATTGATGATCGTGTCCAGCAGCACCGCGGTCTTGCCGGTCTGGCGGTCGCCGATGATCAGCTCGCGCTGGCCGCGTCCGATGGGAATCATCGCGTCAATAGCCTTGAGTCCTGTGGCCATCGGCTCGCGCACAGGCTGGCGGTCGATGATGCCGGGGGCTAGCCGCTCGATGGGCAGCGAACTGGTGGAGGCGATGGGCCCCTTGTCGTCGATCGGCTGACCAAGCGCGTTCACCACCCGCCCGATCATGCCCTCGCCCACCGGCACGCTCAAAATCGTTCCGGTGCGCTTGACCTCGTCGCCTTCGCTCAACTCGGTGTAATCGCCAAGGATGACCGCGCCCACCTGATCCTCTTCGAGGCTCAGTGCCAGTCCCGCGATGCCGTGCGGAAAGCTCAGCAGCTCGCCGGCCATGACCTTGTCAAGCCCGTGCAGGCGGGCAATGCCATCGCCGAGTGAGGTGATGGTTCCCACCTCGTCTACCTGGACCTTCGAGTCGTAGTTCGCGATCTGCTCGCGAAGAAGTTGCGTGATTTCGTCTGCCTTGATCTGAGCCATTGTTGCTCTTCCTGTCCTTTGAATCCTTGTATCGAATTTGCCGAGAGGAGCTTATCCGGCAACCAATGTTTCCTTCAGCCGGTCCAGTCGACCGCGGACGCTGCCGTCGTACACGGTCGATCCTATGCGCACCACCGTGCCGCCCAATATGGATTTGTCCAGCTTGAAGCTGGCTTCAATCTTTGCTCCTGCCAGCTTGCTTACCCCTGCCAGCAGCGTATTGCGCTCCGGCTCGCTCAGCTCACGGGCAGTCACAATCTCGGCTCGCTGAATCCCAAGCTTCTGCTGCAGCGCCTGGCGATAGGCTGCAATCACCTCTTTGACCTCACCGATGCGGCCGTTGTTGATGAGGACCGCAAGCAGGTTGCGCGCCTCTTTTTGCAAGCCGATTTTCTGGTTCAGCCGGTCCAGGATCTCGACCTTTTGCGGTGCGGCCAGCGCGGGGTTTGTAAAGAAAGCCTGAAGTTCCGCACTGCCTTCCCATGTGGCAATAAAGTCGCTCAACCGGCGCTCCACCGCCTCGGTGTCAAGCCCTGCCGCGGTCACCACATCAAGAAATGCATGTGCGTAGCGATTGACAAAAGCGGCCATCTAGTTCTGCCCCCTGCGCACGGCCTCGCGCACAAAATCGTCGATCAGTATGCGATCGGATTCCTGTGTAAGGACCAGCTGATGGGCGGCCCGTTCAACCGCAAGGTCGGCGGCAAAGTTGTGCAACTCGCGCTTCGCCTGCGCCGCGGCCGTGGCGATCTCCTGTTCGGCAGCGGCGATGATCCGTCCGCTCTCCTCGCCGATGCTGGCCTTGATGCGCGCCTCGTCAGACTTGCCCTCTTCTTCGACCTGTGCGCGAATCTGTGCAATCTCCGAATCCAGCCTGGCAAGCCTGTCTTCCACGGCGGCCAGTCGTGCTCGCGCCTCATCCGTCATCTTGCGCGCTGACTGCAGGTTTTCCTGCAAGGCATTTCTGCGATTGCGCAGGTGCCTGGGCATGAATCGGATCAGGGGTATGCCGATGGCCAGGGCGATAATGCCAAAATTGATGAACTCGAACAGGCGGGCTGTCGGTTCCAGCCCCATGTGCAGGATGCGCGCCATCGACTGCACGATGGGCGCGTGACGGTAGACATCCATCTCGTCCGCTTCAGACTTGGGCGCTCCTTCCGATTTGGCCGGGCTGGCTGCGGGCGCAATGGGCTGAGACGCTGCGGCGGACGGCGTTGAGGCGGCTGCGCTGGAATCCTGCGCGAAGGCCGATGCAGCGCCCGCACCGCTCAAGAGAGCTGCCAGAAGAACAACTTTGGAGATACCTGCGAAGCAACGCTGGTGCGCGGTCACGTGCATTAACGGGAACCCCCGGCAACCGCAGGCAGAACGGCTCGCATGACCTGGTTGGCGAGTTCCGCCACGGCGCCCTGCATACTCTGGCGCGCCAGTTCGGCATCCGCATGGATCTCGGTTCTGGCTTGGCCCACCCTCGCGGAGGCAGCCTTTCGTGCGCTTTCGAGAGCGGCATCCCGGTTGGCCATCCACTGGCGCACCCGCTCTTCCCGGGCCTTGTAGATCTCCGCGCGCGCCTGGCGCAGCTTGTCTGCATACTCGGCCGCGCGCGCTTCAGCCTTGGCGATGGCTTTGTGTGCGTCTTCCACCGCGCCCTCAGTGCGCGCGCGCCGCTCTTTCAGGGTCGCCGTGAGCGGGCCCTGCACCAGGAACTGGTACGCAAGCACCAGCACGATGAACAGCAGAGCTGTGGGCACAGCGCCCAGCAACAGGGCGCCAAGTTGTTGAATAATCTCTTGCATTCGGTTACCGGGTCTTCAGGAGGTCTCTCTTACTTGTCCTATTGGCGGTGGAACTTCTTTTTGTATCAGGCGCAAACATGCAAGTCAACGCGAATCAGGCTGTTTAAACAGCACTCTGTGATTGCTGTCACGGATGGGGGAATTCGCTCAAAATAGGTCTTGCTTTCCACTACAATGAGCCTAAACTAAAGATACCACCTAGACCCGGTTCAGGGTCCAGCGGGCGGACGGTTTAAGGAAGTCTCTCCACTCCTTGAACTGCCAGCCCGCTTCTTCATTTCCTGGGCAATATTCCAATCTCCCAATCGAACCCGGAGGGCCGGACTGATTCAACCCGTGGCCTTATGCTGTAGGTACAGATCCGCGCGTGAGTGACTTTGCCCAAAGCGTGAAACAGCAGGCCGACATCGTGAAGGTGATCGAGGGCTACATTCGCCTGCGCAAGGCCGGGGCGCAGAACTATTCCGGCCTTTGTCCGTTCCACAAGGAGAAATCGCCGTCGTTTTCGGTCCACGCCGTGCGTCAGTTTTATCATTGCTTTGGGTGTGGCGTTTCAGGCGATGTCTTTTCGTTTGTGGGCAGGATTGAGAACGTTGGCTTTCCCGAGGCGGTCCGCATTGTGGCGCAGAAATGCGGGATTCCGCTACCGAAGCGGGAGTTTTCCTCGCCGGAGGAGGCTGCCGGAGCGCGTCTGCGGGCGAAGCTGCTGGATCTGCATGAGGCGGCCGCGGCGTGGTTCGAAGAGCAGCTGCGCGGGCCGGAAGGGGCCGTGGCGCGCGAATATCTCGCGGGCCGGGGGCTCACGCCGGAAGGCATCAAGACCTTTCGCATCGGGTACGCGCCCGACAGCTTCAAGGCGCTGCGTGAGCGGTTGAGCGCGATGGCGGATGAGGCGACGCTCAGGACAAGCGGGCTCTTCAGCGCCAAAGAGCAGGGCGACGGAACGCCAGGGCCACTCTACGACCGCTTCCGCAAGCGCGTGATGTTCCCAATCTCGAACGAAAGCGGGCGGGTGATTGCTTTCACGGCGCGAACCTTGGAGACGGGCGAAAAGGCGGGCCCCAAGTACATCAACTCGCCGGAAACGCCGCTCTATTCAAAGGGCCAGGTGCTGTTCAATCTGGATAAGGCAAAGACGGCCATCCGGCAGGCGGGGTTTGCGCTCCTGGTCGAGGGCCAGATGGACTGCATCAGCTTGTTTCTGCGCGGAATCCAGAACGTAATAGCCACCAGCGGGACGGCTTTCACGGAGCAGCAGGTGGCGATCCTGAAACGGCATACCTCGAATGTAGTGGTGAACTTTGATCCCGATGCCGCAGGTGCAAACGCGGCGGAAAAGTCGATTGCGCTGCTGACGGAAGAGGGCTTCAACCTGAAACTGGTGACGCTGGATGGGGGTCTGGACCCGGACCGCTACATTCGCGAGCGGGGCCTGGAAGCCTACATGGCCGCGGTGCGCGGTGCGCGGCGACAGGCTGATTACCTGATCGAGCGGGCACGGGGGATGTTTCCAGGAGCCAGCGCGGAGCAGAAGGTGAAGGCCATGAACTATCTGCTGCCGCATATACGGCGAATGCCGGAGAAGCTGGCGCGGGACCAGTTTGCGGCTGATGCGGCTCAAAAGCTGGGGATTGACTCGGCGGTGCTGCGCGAAGAGCTGCGCCAGGCCGCGCTCAAGCGGCGTGACCGCGTTGAGGTACGGGCGACGGCGCTGACCGAGGTGGAACGGGTGCTGCTGCGGGCACTGGCCATTACAAACCCGGAGCACGAAGAGGCAAGACGACTGGCTGCGGAGGCGATTGGGAGACAACCGCAGTGGTTTGAAGGGCTTGGTGCATTTGGCGCGCTTGTGGCGCTGGCCGGGCGCGGGGCGCGCGACCCGATGGACGCCGTGGAGGATGAGGCACAGCGAGCACTGTTGGCCGAGGTCCTGCTGGCGGAGACAGAGCCGCCGTCGGACGTGACTGTGCTGGGCTCCATCGTCAGTCTGCAGCAGAGACAGATCGAGGGCCAGGTACGCGCGATGCGGGCACAGATTGCCGAGGCGGAGCGTCGGGGGGATTTTGCCGAATTGGCCCTGTTGACGCAGCGGAAGCTGGATCTGGACCGGGCGCTGCGTCAACTCCACATGCCCCCGGCCTGACGGAATAAAGGTGCCGTGGTGAGGCTTCCGGGCAACCGCGATTCTTTGCGCCAAGAAGCCCCAATTGGCATCTAAAATCACAGGAGCAGAGCGGGCGGAGGAGCTGAAATCTGCCTGGACCGGACCCGTTATGGCCTTCGAGTGGTCGTGGCAGGGTCAAGTCTGACTGTCGATTTGCTGGGCGAACGGCGGGTAGACTGTGGTAATCTATTGATCTCTGTGAGGATGCGCGCCACCCTGCCCCATATATGAGCTGCGGCTCGCGGGCGACCCAGGCGAAACCTGAAGCGTTGTCATCCTGTTCCGAGCGATTAACTGAGGCCGCATATTTTTTGCGGAACCGCAGGTTTGTGTCCATGTGCCGCGAAGATTTCCACCTGGAGATTTTTTGGTGCGCCATGGCACAAGCTTGGCACCTTTGCGCGAGAAGGTGCATAAACTGACTTGCGCTGGAGAGCAGGGATACTTTGGCAATCGACGAGAAGTTTGAAGACGACATTCACAGTCTGATCGACGTGGGCAAAGAGAAGGGTTATCTCACCTATGGCGACGTGAACGACATGTTGCCGGAAGAGATGAATTCGGCCGACGATCTGGACGATCTGATCACAACCATTGGCACGCAGGGCATTGATCTGCTCGATGGGCCGAAGTTCGGCGCTGACAAGGATTTCGACCTCGAAGAGGGCGAAGACGTTGAGCTCGACCTGACGCCCGGCACGCTGGAGAAGACCAACGACCCTGTGCGCATGTACCTGCGCGAGATGGGCACGGTTCCGCTGCTGACGCGCGAGGGCGAGGTAGAGATCGCCAAGCGCATCGAGCGCGGCCAGATGCGTGTGATGAAGGCCATTTCGCGCTCGCCGATCGTGATTCGCGAGATCATGGCGCTGGGCGAAGACCTGAAGCGCGGCGTGCGCAACGTAAAAGAAGTCGTGGTCTTCGACGAAGAAGAGCTGACCGAAGATGTGGTGCAGGCGCGCGTGCGGGCGACGGTTACGCGCATCGATGCGCTGGTGAAGCACCAGAAGAAGATTCAGCAGCTCGATGAGAAACAGGCTGCGGCAACGAGCAAGACCAGCCAGCGCGAGCTGCGCCGTACGCGGTGGGCAATTGCGCGCGAAAAGGTCTACGTGTCGCGCATTGTGCGTGAGCTGAAGTACACCGGCCTGGAGCGCAAGCGCCTGCTGGACCGCGTGAACAAGACCGTGGATACCATGCGCACGCTGGAGCGTCAGATCCGTTCACTCGATCAGAAGCACGAGGCCAGCAAGAGCGAGGAGCTGAAGAAGGAGTACCGCCGTCAGCAGAAAAACTGCAAGACCGACCTGGAGAAGATCGAAGGCGACGCAGGCGTCTCCATCGTGGAGCTTAAGCGCACACAGCGCGAGATGATCCAGGGCGACATGGATGCGGAGCAGGCGAAGCGCGAACTGATTGAAGCCAACCTGCGCCTTGTGGTGTCGATTGCCAAGAAATACACCAACCGCGGATTGCAGTTCCTCGATCTGATTCAGGAAGGCAACATCGGCCTGATGAAGGCGGTGGACAAGTTTGAATACCGCCGCGGTTACAAGTTCTCGACCTACGCCACGTGGTGGATTCGTCAGGCGATTACGCGCGCCATCGCTGATCAGGCGCGTACGATCCGCATTCCTGTACACATGATCGAGACCATCAACAAGCTCATCCGCACCAGCCGTCAGCTTGTCCAGGAACTGGGCCGCGAGCCTTCGAGCGAAGAGATTGCTCGCCGCATGGATATTCCCGTAGCCAAGGTGCGCAAGGTGCTCAAGATCGCGCAGGAGCCCATCTCGCTGGAGACGCCGATTGGCGAGGAGGAAGACTCGCATCTGGGCGACTTTATCGAAGACCGTCAGGCCGTTTCGCCCTCAGAGGCGGTCATCAGCGTCAACCTCAAGGAGTACACGTCACAGGTGCTGCGCACGCTGACGCCGCGCGAGGAGCGCGTGATCAAGATGCGTTTTGGCCTGGAAGATGGCTCGGAGCACACGCTGGAGGAGGTTGGCCAAAGCTTCCAGGTGACGCGCGAGCGGATCCGCCAGATCGAAGCCAAGGCGCTGCGTAAGCTGCGCCACCCCTCGCGCAGCCGCAAGCTGAAGGCCTTTGTGGAAGGCGTCAAGGAGATGTGACTTCGAGCCGGGGATAAGTGATCGGGTCGTGACTACACCAGTCGCGGCCCTTTTTTTTGTTGGAGGCAAGCGTCGCCCGCGTTTGGTAGAATTCCGCTTATTTGTCCGCCGGGTATTCTGCTGAAACGTTTTTGTTGAGCCTGATGGCACTAGCGGGCGCAAGGAGATGTGTACATGAAGAAGATGAATCGGCGTCAGTTTGGCAAGAGCGTGGCTGCCGCGGCCGCTACCGCGTATGCAGGCACTGCAATGCAGCATCTGGCTTTTGGCCAGCCGGAGCCGATGGCTCTCCGCTATCCCAAGGGCTTTCTGTGGGGCTGCGCCACGGCGGCCTATCAGGTAGAGGGCGGCGCGCAGGCCGATGGCCGGGGCCCGTCAGTTTGGGACACCTTTTCCCATACCCCGGGCAAAACCTACCACGGCGAGACGGGCGATGTTGCCGATGACTCGTATCACCTGTACAAGGAGGATATTGGGTTGCTGAAGGCGCTTGGAGTCAGCACCTACCGCATGTCGATCTCCTGGTCGCGAGTTTTTCCGTCAGGCACGACGCCCCTGAACCCCAAGGGTCTGGACTACTACAACCGAGTGATTGACGAGCTGCTGGCTAACAACATCACTCCCTACGTCACGCTCTTCCACTGGGATCTGCCACAGGCGCTGCCAGGCGGATGGCGGAACCGCGATACGTCAAAGGCCTTCTCAGACTACGCCGGCTTTGTAGCGAAAAAGCTAAGCGACCGTGTGCAGCACTTCATGACGACGAACGAATTTGTCTGCTTTACCGACCTCGGATATCGCTATGGGCAGTTTGCGCCGGGGCTCAGGCTGGGCGACGCAGAAGCCAATCAGGTGCGGCATCACGGCATTCTGGCGCATGGGCTCGGCGTGCAGGCCATCCGCGCCAATACGCCGAAGGAGACGCAAGTGGGCCTCGCAGAAAATGCTGTGGTCTACGTTCCTGTGATGGAGACAAAGGAGCATATCGAAGCCGCGGAAAAGGCCACACGCGAAGACAATGCACCCTTTCTGACGGCCCTCATGGAAGGCAAATACATTGAGAGCTATTTGCAGCAGGTGGGCGCCAACGCACCCAAGGTGGAGCCGGGTGATATGGAAGCTATCGCCAGTCCGCTGGATTTTGTGGGGCTCAATATTTACACGCCCACCTATGTGCGCGCGGATGATTCAGCTAAGGGATACGCCGTGGAACCAAATCCCTCCTCATATCCCCATATGTACTCACCCTGGCTCACGCTGGGACCGGAGTGTATTTACTGGGGAGTGCGCAACGTCTGCGATCTGTGGAAGCCGAAGGGCATCTACATCACCGAGAACGGCACTTCGTCGGATGATGTGCTGTCGCCGGAAGGCCGCGTGGAGGATGTAGACCGCGTGATGTATTTGCGCAACCACCTTACTCATCTGCACCGCGCGGTGGATGAGGGTTACCCGGTAAAGGGCTACTTCCTGTGGAGCCTCATGGATAATTTTGAATGGGCAGATGGCTACAGCAAACGGTTCGGCATTCACTACGTGGACTTCAAGACGCTGAAGCGCACGCCGAAACTGAGCGCGGAGTGGTACAGAAACGTGATTGCGCAGAACAGAGTGGAATAGACTGACGTGCGCTGCGCCCTGCGGCGAAATCCGTGCGGCTCCGTGCTCGTCTTTGTACCGGGAAATTAACGCAAGCCGGTCGGCTGCATGATGCGCAGCAGCGGATGGCCGTCGATGTTCTCCAGCGGAAAATAGACCATGTGCGTGGCGGGATCGACTGCCACCGTGTGTGCATGCGGCATGGCAAATTGCGCCAGCTCGATCACGTCGCCCTTCGATTCCTGAAAGACCGTGACGGTACCGGATTCCGCCGAGACGTAAAGCCGCTTCAACCCGGGATCAAACGCAAGCACATCCGGGTCCTCGCCGACCTGATGGATAGCAACGAGTTTCATCGTTCTGAGATCGAAGACGGCCAGTAAATGATTGCCTTCGCCGGCAATGAAGGCCAGTCGATCGGCAAGGTCGAGCGCGATGCCATGTGGATTTTCGATGCCGGGCAGAAAGTAGCGGTTCGTGATTCTCATACTGGCCGGATCGATCACCGCCAGTTGATTCAGACCATGCACAGCGACAAGAATTCTGTCTGATTCAGGGTCATAGACTGTGTTGCCGGCGCCGCCACCAAGCTGGATGCTGGCAAGAAGCTTGTTGGTGTCCGCATCCACGACTGCGTCAACCCCGCCATGCTCATCGGAAACGAAGACGCGATGGACGGACGGCGCATACGCAAGACCATCGGGATAGTCAATGGGTCCGGCTGTGGCGAGCACTTTGAGCGTGGACATGGACACGACGGCAACCTGGTGATCGCCAGTAGCCGAGACAAAGACGCGACCGATCTGCGGGAGTGCAATCACGCCATGTGCGCGGGCGAAGCCGTCGAGGTTCGCAATCACCTTGCGCGTGTGCACATCAAAAACAACCAGATGGTTTGCGTTCATGTGTGCGATATAGAGCACACCGTGGCGCGCATCGAAGCTCTGGTAGTCAAAGCGCACTGCGGGTCCCGGCATTGGAATGTCGGTGACTTCACGCAGTGCTGCGTTGCTCTGCGCGGTTGCTCGCGGTGCGGGCGTGCAAAGACCGGCGCACAGCACCGCAAGCAACGGAAAGACTGGAAGGTAGCAACGTTGTGCGGAGATCGTCTGATTAGTCTTCATCGCTTTCCCCATCATACTGCGAGCCGGGCGCATTGAGGATTGCGCGAAACACGGGAGCGGTGGCGGGGATTACGCAGAGCAACACCCGCGGGGCTAACCCCCGGCAACGGGTGCGGCCCCAGCCAAAATAATGGGCGCAGTAGGCGTGTCGGACCCGGCGGCATTCTCGATGGTCACGCCGAATGCCTTGGCCGGCACGCCGCTGGGCAGCGCCGGCAAAACCACACTGGCGCTGCCGGCTGCATCGGGCCGGAAGAGTCCTGCGGGGATCGGCGCTCGGCCGCTGGAGGGAATCACCCACAATTCGTAGGTCTTGTTCTCAGGCAGGGGCTCCAGATTGTTTGCCTGGAAGATGAGGCCGCCACGGTCGGCAAGGTAAACGGCGCGCCCTGTGGGCTCCGGGCGGGCCTTGCTTGAGAGGAGAAGGACGTGCTGAGCCGAGGATGCTGTCAGCACGTCGAGCACCTCCTGGGCACGAGAGCTGGCCGCAGCCTGTCGGGCTGCGAGTGCGGTCTCCTGACGCAACTCGTCATTGAGTATGTGCAGCCTGGCGCCAAGCGCGATGGAAACGATCAGCAGCGCCGCTGCCGCCGACCATGGAATCCAATGGAGTGGCCGGCTTGCGCGGGACTTCTGCGTAATCGGAACCACGCGTTCAGGCAGCGGTGCCGCACTTTCTGAGGCAACGGTGGCCGCCAAACGATCGAGGAATCGCTGGCGCGCGCCTGCAGGCAGCGGTTGCGGTTCAACGCTCAGGGCCACCAACGCAAGATCGCCCGAAAGAACTGCCAGCTCGTCACGGCAGAGAGCGCATTGGTCCACATGCGAGCGCACCACTGCAGAATCCTCGGCGGCGAGGGAGTGCATGGCGTAGAGGGCCAAGTCCTCCTGCGGGATGTGGGCGTGCCCGGTCATGCCTGAACTGCCTTTCGTAAAGTCATTAGCGCGGATCGAATGCGCGTCTTCACCGTCCCAAGCGGATCGCCAGTCTGCGTGGCAATTTCAGAGTGAGTGAGCCCCTCGAAAAACGCCAACTCCAGCATGTGCTGCTGTTCGGTGGGAAGGTCCCTGAGCACAACTCGAACTTTATCCATCATCCCGGCGCATTCCACTTCCGAGGCGAGGTTTGTGGAAGAAGTAAGGACCACGTCCTCGACCGGATCAGAAGGTTTCCGTCGGCGAAGCAAATCAACCGCCCTGTTCCTTGCCACCACAGCCAGCCATGCTGCCAGAGAACTGCGACCGTGCACGAACGAGCCCGGTGCTTTCCAGAGTTGGAAGAAGATCTCCTGCATCACATCTTCAGCCTGCCCCGTGTCGCCGAGCGCACGCAGAGCGACCGAGTACACGAGGCGAGAGTGGCGATCGAAGAGCATCGCCATGGCCTGCTGCTCCTGCTCTGCAATGCGCCGCAGTAGAACCTCGTCCGGGACCGATGAACCATCGCTGCCTGTGGTCGACGCGGAATCACTACTCATGGAACGAGGGATCGCTCTCGCCGGATTGGGAAAATTCTCAGTCATCGACGGCGGCTGGAGAGCGGCCTTTCCCATTGTAATGAGGCGGCGCAGGATACACAAAGGAGACTTTGGAAGGAGGCAAAGTGGCGGGCCGGAGTGTTGCTCGGCCCGCCGATGCTTGATGTGCTATTTGACGTTGCCGTTAAGGCCGCTGGGAAAGAACGCACCTGCTGAGGAGCCGCCGCCATAGACGATGCTCAATACCTGTGACGTGCTGCGGCTGAAAGCAATAGCGTTCTGGTCGGCATCGACGATTGTGGCCGCGCTGCCCGAGACGCCAACTCCGATGTCATCGCTGCCTGTGCCATCAAGTTTGGCGCGCGCCGCGGCGATTTGCATGGACGCCTGCTGCGCGGCGGCTCCGGCAGCAAAGACGCGAAGGCGGATGCTGCCCGCATGGTAGGCCTCTACGGCCAATATGCCTGCGGCCTTGTCCAGGTAGGTCTTGCTTGAGATCAGTCCGGCTGCCCCGTGGTATGCGGTCACGCCCACATCTTCGAAGATGAAGGCCCCGAGCAGGAAGTTGGTTTCGCTGGCAAATGGATCGAAAGAACTGCCGAGCCCCGCTGCCTGCGCCAGCGCGTTAAAGCTATTCATCAGGTCAATGTTGGGCATCGCCACTGCGCTCGCAGCGAGAGCGCTGCGCAGGAATTTGACGTGATTCTGCTCGTCGTTCGCTGTTTCCATGGCAAATTGCTGCAAAAGCGGCGTAACAAAGGGAACCATCGGATTGGACTTGACAGTGACGGTCCCGCCCGCCGCGCCATTTGGGCCGGTGGTGCTGATGCCCAGTTGCTCAATTGTTTGGCCCGTGGTGGCCAGTGTGTAGAACTGCGCTTCAAGATACTCTAGATTGAGCGCAAAGTTGAGAATGTCAGTGTCCGTGACGGCAGATTGCCCCACGGCGTTGCGGCTGAGTGCTAGACCGGCCATGGCGGCGCCGCCCATGAGAATTGCGGCTCGGCGGCCCAATCCGCCGCTCGTTGCGGCATTCGTCGATTGCATTGCTGTGATCTCCATGTGGGCATCTCCTTAGGACGCGGTAGCTTTGATGGTTCCGTTAAGGCCTTGCGGAAAGAATCCGCCTGCGCCGATCTCGCCAGCAGTTGCGTTGAGATAGACGATGTGGAGCACCTGATCCGTGGTGCGGTCGAAGGCAATCGAGTTGCTGTCTGCCGCTACGATTGTGCTGCCGGAGAGCTGCACCTCATTGCCTCCGCCGGCCGCAGCGCGGAGCGCCGAGATCTGATTGGCGTAGGTCAGGAAATTGCCGCCGATGCCGGCCAGGAGGGTGCGTATCTCCGCTGCGTGATATGCTTCGGTGGCCATGATGCCGGCCGCGGCGCTGAGATAGGTGGTATTGCTGATGAGTCCGGCGGCCCCATGATAGGCCGTGACGCCCACATCCTCAAAAGTGAATGCGCCGACGAGGAAGCTGTTCTCATCCGCAAATGGATTGAAGGACGAACCTATGCCCGCCGCCATGGCTGCTGCGTTGAAGCTGTTGCTCAGGTCGATTGCCGGCCTGCTCACTGCCGCAGATCCGAGCGCAGCGCGCAGAAAGCGCACATGCGCCAGTTCATCGTTGGCAATTTCAAGAGCGTACTGCTGCAGCGCCGGAGTTTTGAAGACAACCTGCGTGCCGCCCGTGACCGTGCCGGCGCCAGAACCGGCGTCGGCATCAGAGAGTCCCGTCCCCGTAGCCGCACGCAGATAAAACTCCGCCTCAAGATATTCGAGATTCAGAGCGAAGTTCAGAATGTCCGCATCTGTGATAGTCGTTGGGGCGGGTGGGGTTGGCGTTGCGGTAGAGCCGTACATGCTGCCGCCGCAGCCTGTAGCGAGCGTGAGGGCCGCTGCGCTTCCCGCACTGCATCCCAACCCCGCAAGAAAGTTGCGGCGCGAGAGACCTCGTGCGATGACCTCTTGGATTTGAGCCATGATCTTGCCTCCTTGTTTGCCTGCTTGTGCATAAAAATCGGCTTACAAGCATGGAACGAGGGGAGGCACGGATTTGGATTTCCCCGGGCGAAGAAAATTTTGTACTGGCGAGGCGGCGGGCGCGCAGCAGCCGCGAGCTTGACCCGGCAAATGGGATGACGGACGAAGGTCGCTGGTTACGGTTAAGGCTTGTCTGCGGCAGGGGACGCGGGATCTGCAGACGAGGCGGCAGAGCCGGCTGCAGCAGGCGGAATGGACGGTTGGGCGGGGGCGGCGCGCTCTGTCTCCGCTACGGGCGCGGCGGCCGCCGGCGCCGGCGATCTGGCTGACAATGCTTGCGCTGCCTGCGGAATCGGCTGCACGGGAAGAACCAGAGTTTGCATGGTGGCGGGGTCATCACGCAACTTGACGTAGAGAATTCCATTTGCCGGATGGGGGACGCTCAGTTGCACTCCCGTAAAATCGCCTGGTACATCCACAGAGTCCTGAAAATCCTGCGACGCTGAGAACGAAGTTGCGAGAAAGAGATTGCTGCCGGTCAACACGCAGGGCCTGGACTGAATTCGCGGGCAGTGCAGATCGTTGAAGTCGGGCATGCGCACGAGTGTGCCGAGTGGCAGCCAGTCCCCCGTGACCCCATCGGCGGAGATCGCCCGAATATGCACTGGACCAAATGCAGAGGAGCCAAATCGGGTAAGTGGCTTGATGACGCCCAGTGCAGTCTTTTGATCCTCCAGCATCAGGCTGCCATCTGCCAGCGACAACACAGTATGGAAACTGCTGTCGGTCGCGGCGACCTCAATCCTCTCGTTACGAGGGAAGTTGACAGGCGTCTGCGACCGCAGGAAGAAGACGAGACGGCGATCGACCGGGAGGTCGTCCGGGCTTCCCAGTTGAACAGGAGACACGGGACCGGATGCCTCATCCTGGGTTCCCTTGCTTAGCAGCACGATTTGCGGACGGGGCGGCGTCACACGCACGGGTACTTTGAGTGCGCGGCCGTCGTGCAACTGAACGTTGGCAAGGTACCGTTTGCCGGGTTCCAGGCCTGCGGTGGAACTATTTGCCGTAAGACTCAGGCGGTCCGTATCTTCCACGCGGTTCAGGGTCACAGGCGACCACTGGATGCCGTCGAGCGATACCTTTGCGACTTCGTCCAGTCGCGTGCCCGTCAGTTCCGCTGAGCTGTCGCCCGCGCTCAAGGCCAGGTGATCCAGGGAGGCCGCCTCTGTATACGCCTGCAAAGGAAGAAGGTCAGGATGGCTGAGGCCATACTGGTGAACTTCTAAGGTGACCGTGCCGGGCGAGGCATCCTTCATTGGCACCTGGACTTCGATCATTTCCGGCTTGGGTGACTTCCACTCAAGCGCGAGAGAATGACCATTAGGCAACTCCTGTTCCACTTTTTCCACGCACAGGGTGCTATCCCCTTCAAGGTGCAGGGTGTCGAGGCGGCCCACCACTAACGCAGACTGGTCGCTTGGCGTCACCGTCCAGTTGCCGGGCTCGGCTGAATGGACGTTGTAGCGTGGTCCTTCCCAGTCTTCAAAGCCCCACTTGCCCCGCACCACGCCCGTGAGTCTCCCGGCGGGCAAAGAGAATGCACTGTTCTGGACGGCCAGACCGCCTTCTGCCGGATCCGTTCTGAGGGGAAGATCGATGGGGCCTTGTGCTGTCTCAATGTGCAGCTTCAGGTGGTAGGCCATCTGCGTGGCCAGCACCAGGGGCGCGCCTTCCGCTGGCAGCACAAGGTTCGGCTTCTGCGCACAGAATTCAGCCGCTGGGTCTACCGGATGGAGGGGCGGTAACTGCGCGGGACCGATGGGCGGCAGAGCGACAATGACTACCGATTTGGGATCGCGGAAGGACGGCGGCACACTGAGGCGCAGGTTGAGCGTATCTCCTGACGGTAGAGCAAGCGCTGGAATGTACTGGTAATGCGCAGTGTGAAGCGACGAAAGTATTTTGACCGTATCGACGATGGCGCCTACGTAGGGGCTGTACACCCCACCGCCCGCCGCTTGGGAATAACTGAGCTGATTCATCAGATCCGCTGTGGAGCCGTTGGCGATCTGCGCCACGCGGGACTGGGTATTGGCATCGTCCATCACCAACCCCTCTGTATGCTGTGAAAGACAGGCGGCCTGTTGATCGGCCGGCCTCAGGAAGCAATCTTGATTGACCTTGATTCCGAGGCTCCGAGCGGAGGTTTCGACGCGTTCCTTAAGTGCCTTGGGATCGGTCTGTGAAGTAACCTTCACCTCGTCCAGAAAAGTGTCCAGGCGCATGCGATCCCAGCTTGCGGCCTGCAGATCCTGGGTGGCGCGGACAAATGTGCCAGGTCGCCCGCGGACCGTGTTGCGCAAGGTGTTGAAGTCGCCGCTGGTTTCGGGCGCCAGGAAGAGCACGGCCTGCTGAGCGTCAGCGGGAACCGTTACAAACACGCCTTCCTCGCGCGCCTGCCGAGTCCACGTCTCTACCCGCGTAAACCAAGCCGGTGGTGGGGGATTGGTGACGCCGCGAAGAAATGCGACAACGAGGACATAGCGTGCTGACTGGGTGGCGGGCAGATCGGGATGCACCCATATTCTGTCTCCCGTCAGCAGGCTGGGCACTTCGCCGATCGGCAACGTAACCTCACCGCGCTTGACGCGCACATCCACCTTGGGTCCCATCAGGTCGAACGCCTGAGAGTGGGCAGCAAACCCCGAACTCAGCAGTAGAATCAAGAACGTCAATGACAACCCACGGCGCATCTCTATATTGTACGAAGGAAGTCGCAGCGATGGTCATTCAATTGGGGCCCTCGCAAGGCGAAAATCGGGCATACGGTTGCCCAAACGTATGCAAACGCTTGTGGTAAATGTTTCTTAGGCTGCTATTTTCGTTTACACTGTTGACTGCCATGATTCGGGCCTCAATTACTTAGACTTGGACCGTTTTTTGCACTGCGACAAGGGGACCTCTTCGATACGAGGCGTAGACCGTAAGTTCTTTGAAGGCTGTTAGAAATCGTTCCTTGCCGAGTTGTGATCGGAAATAAATCGAGTCACGCGGCGCTGGTGACTTGATGCGGACTTTCAGACTCGCATTGCCTTGAGCATTCCGGATTAGAACCTGCAGTTTATGCGATGCCATTGCATCAGGGGCAAGCTAGAGAACTCTATAGGCTTGTTTGGAGAAGAAGGCTATGAAATCAACAAAAGCTGCGCAAAGCGGCGTAGATGTGGGCAGCATTAGCATTCCGGAAGCAGAAGAGATTATCGAAGAGGCACTCGGCGAGCTTGCTTTTTCGCAGGATCCGGGGTTGGTTCGGGCACTTCATTTTCTGGCGCCAGACGGTTATCAGGCGATTGTTGAATTGTGCGGTGAGAGTGGTCGCAGCAAACGCCGCAATGCGCCGGCTACTGTCTGGAGCCCCGAAGAAGACGAGATTCGTATTTACTTTGAGCGGATCGACGACGCCAGTGCTCCGCTGCGAACCGTTCGAACACCCCGCGCGGCGCGGGAGTCTGCGCTGAACGACGATGATGACCAGGATGCATTGCTCGCTGGAGACCTGGATATTCGAGTCAAGGAATTGTGCTCCGCGCTGGCTGAGGCAGAACGCGGCGGCCATGCCTTTATTGCCTTGAAATGGTTCCGCGATTCCTTTTTGCCGCGCAAGACGCTGCGATGGAACCGCAGTGCCGAGTCTCGGCAGATCGTTTTAGCAGAGGCGATCCAGCGAGGCGTTGTGCTCACCAGCAAGATTGCAAATCCCAAGACGCCCGCTTATCCGACGACGACGATCCGCCTGAATCGTACCGAGGCCGGAGCGCAGGAGGACGTGCACCGATTCCAGCCTGTGTCCTTGGAGGAAGGGTCCATCGCGGAGTCAGTCGATGAGGCGCGAGGCGAGCTTTGAACTGCTATTTCTTCGAGTTGACGGCATTCATCAGGCTTTTTGTGCAGGAGCCCGGCACTGAGGAACTCGTCCGCCTGATGGAGTCACTCGAAGACAACCGCAAGCTCATCGCCGCATCAACCCCGTTGGAAGTGTATGCGGTGATTCGGCAGCGCGAGCGCGCAGGAGACCTCAGTGCTGATAAAGCGTCTATTGCCTTGGAAATTCTGCGCACCGAGGCCGCGAGAATCGTGCAGGAGCCGCTGAATCCGGCTGTGTTGGAAACTGCGAGACAGTTGCTGGACCGTTCGGCATTGCACTGGCCGGATGCGTTGCAACTGGCCGCCGCGATCGTGGCAAGAGAGATATTTCACGGAACCGACGTGATCTTCGTGTCCACCTCGACAGCGCTTCTGGATGCGGCCAAGAGCGAGGGATTTCAGACATTGGATCCGGTGCATGAAGCGCACCAAATTTCCGCCTGATTTCTACTCCCGACGGAATTGATTCGCTTTGTCAAATTCACTGCGCAACTCCGGTGTGCGCAGGTTTTCGCGAATGTACGCCAGGCGCTGCTCCAGGGCAAACAGCGCATCGCAAATCTCCTTTGTATTGGTATGGGCAATGTCGCGCCACATTGAATAGGGGCTGGCGCCCAGTCGCGTCATCTCGCGCAGGCCACGGCCACCCACGTCTTTCAGTTCCGGCGCATCGCCCATGCGGTCTTCCAGCAGAGCGCTCAGAGCGGTCGATACAAATTGCGGCAGGTGACTAACCCAGGCAACCAATTCGTCGTGGCGCACGGCATCCAGGTCCATCGCTTTCGCGCCCATCTTTGCGACCCATATCCGCCAATCCGCAACCAGTGCCGCGGCCTCTTCAGAGCGTTTCCAGTTGGGATCGTCCGTAAAAAGCCACACAGCTCCGCGGTAGAGGTTGGCGTCGGCCTGTGCTGCCCCACTGCGTTCTTTGCCTGCCATTGGATGGCCGGGAAGAAAAGACGCCCTGCCCGGCCGGTTGAAGTGCCGATCAGCGGCCGCTGCGATCTGTGCTTTAGTGCTGCCTACATCGGTGATCAGCTGTTCCGGTCCCAACACGCCGGCAAACTGCTCCATCCAGTCAAGAATCGCGAAGACCGGTGCAGCCAACAGCACAATCTGGCTTGAGCGAGCCATCTGCAGCGGGTCAGTTGCAATGGAGTCGATCGCGCCCATGCGAAGCGCCAGTTCAGCCTGCTCGGAGCTACGGTTCCACCCGGTAAGCGATCCCGAGAATCCGGCCGCGCGCAACGCCAGGCCTGCCGATGTGCCCAGCAGGCCTGTGCCAAGAATGGCGATACGCTCGATCATGGGCCGTCCTCTGCTCCCGACGATTACTCTGCCCCGCATGAGCCGTGCGAACCGTGCACGGCCCATGACTGCGCTTCATGCCTGCTACAACGTACGCCCCACAGCGGCGGCGATAATCCGCAGTTCCTTCATCAACACATCAAACTGCTCCAGGTAGAGCGTCTGCGCCGCATCTGAAGCAGCCTTGTCGGCATTCGGATGGACTTCCACCAGGATTGCGTCTGCTCCCGCGGCCACAGCAGCTTTTGCGAGCGGAGCTACCATATCCCGTCGGCCGGTTCCGTGCGAAGGGTCGCCCACAATCGGCAGATGCGAAAGTTTTTTGACAACGGGAATGGCCGCGATATCCATTGTGTTGCGCGTGGCAGTTTCATAGGTTCTGATGCCGCGCTCGCAAAGGATTACGTCATAGTTTCCGCCGGAAAGGATGTATTCGGCAGAGAGGAGCAGCTCTTCTATCGTGGCAGCAATGCCGCGCTTGAGCAGCACGGGCTTGCGTACCTGGCCAAGTTCGCGCAGCAGATTAAAATTCTGCATGTTGCGCGCTCCCACCTGAAAGCAATCGACGAACGGCAGCATGGGCTCGATCTGGGAAATCTCCATGACCTCGCTGATGACGAGCAGTCCATGCGCTTCCGCCGCTTCATACATGAGCTTCAGGCCCGGAATGCCCATGCCCTGGAATGCATACGGAGAAGAGCGAGGCTTGAACGCACCGCCACGCAGGAAGGTCCCACCTGATTGCTTCACCCTGCGGGCTGTCTCAAAGATCTGATCACGGTTTTCAATCGAGCATGGCCCGGCCATCACAACGACGTGCGTACCGCCAATCTCCACGCCGTTGCGAAATCCAACAACCGTGCCCTCAGGGCGGAATCCGCGCCCCGCAAGTTTGTAAGGTGAGCTGATGCGGTGCACGTGAAGCACGCCTGGGAGCAATTCAAATTTGCTCAGATCCAGTGCGGCCGTGGGGCCAACGCCCGCCAGAATCGTCTGACTGGCGCCGGTGGTTCTATGCACGCCGACCCCGGCCTCCACCATGGCTTCAATGACTGCATCGATCTGTTCTTCAGTGGCCTTTTCCTGCATTGCTACGATCATCGCTCGTTCCCTGTCTCGGGCGCCTCTGCGCCTGTGCCTTGGCCCTGTGCGTTCGCCTGGGCATGTTTTTCTGATGCCAACTCGTTCCTCTGCAAAGCCCGCATCACGTCGATGATGCGCTCGTAAATATGCGTCAGTTCGATATCCGGCAGCGGGCCCTTGTTTGCCGCGCGCACATTGGCGTAAATCACCTTTTCGCGCCCCGGTTCATAAACAGGCAGCGAAGTGGCGACTTTCAGGTGGCCAATCATCTGGGCCGCACGGGCTCGCTCGCTCAGCAGTTCCACCAGCTGGCGATCCAGTTCATCGATTTTCATCCGCAATTCTTCCAGCGTCATCGCATCCTCGTGTTGCATCGCAGAACTCGCCCGGGAAGCTGTTGAATAGACGAGTCCCGATTGCGTTGGAGCTAAAGTTGAGTCCATCGGTGCGGCGCGAGCGCCGCCCAGCCGGGTGCTTTCTACCGGGCCAGCGCTGCGGGCTGCAGCTGCAGGCCCTTGATAAATCGGACCACCGCGCCGGGCGATGTCTCGGGGGTTGACCGCTCGATCAAGTCGACGATGGCGCTGCCAATGACCGCCGCATCCGCGAACTCGCCCACCTGGGCAACATGCTCCGCGTTGGAGATGCCAAACCCCACGGCCACAGGCAGCCGTGTCCATCGACGAATGCGCGCGACAAGTGCGGCTGCGTCGTCTGTCAGGTTCACTTGCTTGCCCGTAATTCCCGTGCGGGAAATGGCATAAACGAATCCTCTGCTGTGCGTCGCAATCGCTTCCAGCCGCTCATCGGGGCTGGTCGGTGCCGCCAGGAAAATCGGCGCCAGCCCGACGCGGTCCATCTCGGCCAAGTACTGTTGTGCCTCTTCCACCACAATATCGGTGATCAGGACGCCATCCACGCCGGCGGCAGCCGCGTCATCGGCGAATCGTACCAGACCATAACGCAAGATGGGATTGAAATAGCTGAAGATCACCAGACCGGCCTCGGGACGTGCGGCGCGAATCTCGCGAGCCAGCGCGATCACGTCCTTGAGGCGCGTGCCGCGTGCCAGGGCGCGCTCGCTGGCGCGCTGAATCACCGGGCCATCCGCCAGCGGATCGCTGAATGGCACGCCCAGCTCAATCACATCCGCGCCGGCATCGATCGCCCCCAGCGCGATTGCGCGTGTGGCGTCAAGGCTCGGGTCGCCCGCCGTCAAATACACGACTAGCCCCGGTTTGTGTCTGAACTGAATCGCCATCGGAGTCTTCGGTCACGCTCCAGGAAGCTGCAGCTCATGGGCCAGGATGCCCATGTCCTTGTCGCCGCGTCCAGAGAGGTTCACTACCAGTATGTCATGCGGCGGCATCATCGGCGCAATGCGCAGCGCCTCAGCCACCGCGTGAGCGCTCTCCAACGCGGGCAATATGCCCTCAGTCCGCGCCAGTCTCACCACGGCATCCAATGTGGCTTTATCGTCCTGTGAGACGTATTCCGCGCGGCCGGAGTCGTGCAGCGCCGCGTGCTCGGGACCAATCGACGCATAATCCAGGCCGGCTGAAACCGAGTGCGTGGCTGCAATCTGCCCATCGTCGTCCTGCAGCACATAGGAGAATGTGCCCTGCAGAACGCCCGGGGCTCCGCCGCGGAAGCGGGCCGCGTGCTCGCCCAGAGCGGTCCCGCGGCCACCGGCTTCCACGCCAATCAGGCGGACTTGGCGGTCAGGGATGAACTCATAGAACGCGCCAATGGCATTGGAACCGCCGCCCACGCAGGCGATCACCGCCGTAGGCAGACGCCCTTCCTTCTCCAGGATCTGTTCCTTCATCTCGCGGCTGATGCAGCGGTGAAAGTCCCGGACCATGGTGGGATAAGGATGCGCGCCCAGCGCGCTGCCCAGCAGGTAGTAGGTGGTGCGCACATGCGTCACCCAGTCGCGCATCGCCTCACTGATGGCATCTTTCAGTGTCTTTGAACCCGACGAGACGGCGCGCACCTCAGCGCCCAGCAGTCTCATGCGCAGCACGTTCAACTCCTGCCGCGCCATGTCGACTTCGCCCATGTAAACCACGCACTCCATACCCAGCAGCGCACAGACAGTCGCAGTGGCCACGCCGTGCTGGCCTGCGCCGGTTTCCGCAATAATGCGCTTTTTGCCCATCCGCTGGGCCAGCAGCGCCTGCCCCAGCGCATTGTTGATCTTGTGCGCGCCGGTGTGCAGCAGGTCTTCGCGCTTCAGGTAAATCTTCGCGCCGCCCAGTTGCGTGGTCAGCCGCTTGGCAAAGTAGAGCGGCGTGGGGCGCCCGGCATAGTCTTTCAGCAGCAGGGCCAGCTCCGCCTGGAAGGCTGCATCAACCTTGGCGGCAGCATACTCATGCTCGAGCTCGACAAGCGCAGCCATCAGCGTCTCCGGCACATAACGCCCGCCGTAGATGCCAAACCGCCCCGGCTGCGACTCAGATGTAGCCGATGGATGAATTACCGATGCCATTCGGGGCCTCCTGCACGCATTTCTCGTGGAATGGGGACACTCTTCAGTGTACTAGGAGACAACCGGATGCGCTTTGGATGTGGCCTGCCCCAGCCCGTAGAGGAGGTCTGGCGAGCAGCCTTGCGCGCGATGGTCCAGGCGAATCATCGCTCACCATGCCGCACCCGCATCCATCTGCGCCAAAGGACTTGCATGGCTCTGCGATCAAATCGCGCGCAGTGTTGTCATACTGTTTTTCATTATTGTCTTGTTGCTGCCGCTATCCCTTTTGCGGAGGGGCTTTTTTTGCCCTGCTCACCCAGGGGACTCAAGCGCGCGATCCGGATGAACTCCTGCAGCTTGAAGGGGTCCTTGCGGCCGGGCACAATCTCAACGCCGCTGGCCACATCCACGCCCCACGGCCGCAGCATGTTAATCGCTTCGGCCACGTTGTCGGGATTCAATCCGCCTGCCGCAATGCGCCTGTGTCCTTTGAGACTTTGGAAGACCGATTCGCGGGCAGCCTCCCAGTCAAATGCAATTCCAGTTCCACCCAGCGCGGTCGCTGTCCGCGAGTCCACCAGAACTGCATCCACGTGCGGATCTTCATCCATCTCGCTGACCTGCTCGGCTGCGCGAGGGCTGAAGTGCACTACGCGCAAAATGCGCAGCGCGGGTCCGAACAAGGCGTGCAACCGCTTTGTAAGCTCGTGCCCTGCTTCCGCATGCAATTGCACGCCCGTCAGCCCGCATGCCCGCACGGCAGAGTAAATCGAATCCAGCGGAGCATCCACAAAAACGCCGATCTTTTCGACCTCAGCAGGCAAGTGAAGCGTGATCGCCGCTACTTCCGCTGGAGTTACCTGCCGCGGGCTGGCGGCAAACACAAAGCCCACTGCGTTCGCCCCGGCCTTGCACGCCAGTTGCGCATCCTCCAGGGAAGTATTGCCGCAGATCTTGATCCACAAGCTCATCGAACCGCCGTTGTTCCTGCCAGCAGAACTCCCAGTGCCATCCCTGGGTCAGTCTGGCGCATTAGACTCTCGCCGATCAAAAATGCATCAAATCCCGCCGACCTTAGCCGTATCAGATCATTCGGTGAAGCAATCCCGCTCTCAGACACGCGCAGCGCGCTCCTCGGAATCATCTCTGCCAGTTCCAGCGACGTCTCAAGGCGCACCGCAAATGTCTTCAAATCCCGATTGTTCACGCCCATTGCATCTGCGCCCGTCTCACCGAGCGCATCGACAACCCGATCCACCTCGTCCCGGGTATGGACTTCCACGAGTACGTCCAGCTCGATTCGACGGGCCGCCTGCGTAAACTGACGCAACTCGGCGTCGCTCAGTGCCGCAGCAATCAGCAACACAGCGTCAGCACAATGGGCGCGCGCTTCGAGAATCTGATACTCATCGACGGTGAAATCTTTGCGGAGGCAGGGCAGGGAAACTGCGGCGGAGGCCAGTTCCAGGTTGCGCAGACTTCCCTGAAAATATGGCTCGTCCGTCAGAACGGACAGCGCTGCCGCGCCTCCTTCCAGGTAGCGCCCGGCGAGCCAGGCGACATCAAAATCCTCGCGGATCAACCCTTTCGATGGGGACGCTTTTTTGATTTCGGCGATGACGGCCGGCCCTTCCAGAGCGCGCTTTCGCAGTGCCGCGGCCCATCCGCGTGGCTGGTGACGGGTCGCCCGGACCTCCAGTTCCTTTACGGAGACGCGCGACTTAGCTGCAGCGACTGCAGCCCTCGTTGCGCGAACGATGTTGTCAAGATGCGTAGACATGCGCTGCCTCGAGTATACGGGGAATGATGCTTCACGGGAGAGGGCAATGCGCAGTCACGGAATTGGTGCCCCGGAGCGGTTCGAACGCCGGATCCTGCGGGCGACGGGCCAGGTCACCTAACGGCTTGGAGATCGCCGTGCGGGGAACGGAATCCGCAACATGAGATGTTCATCCTTAGCAGTTGAAACGCCCCGCTTCTATCGTTTCCTCGGCGAAAATAGGCGCACAGTATCTCTGTTTCAGGCTGAGCGACAGCACGGGAGTTACTTGCCGACGAAAGCCAAGGCGGGGCTCCGAAAAGATGGCGGGTTTGGGCAGTCAGCAGCATACCATCCTCCGATTCGGAAAACAGGTCGTGTTCGCCATCCATTCTGAATACCGGGTCGCGAGGCGCCACTCGATTGCTGAGCACTCCTTTGCCATGTCAACTTCGGTTTCCTGTGCCTGCTTGCGAGCGTCCTGATCGAGTCGAAAAGCTTTGATCGTTGTGGGCCAAACTCGGGGGCGATCCATGGCATTCCAAGTACCAGATGGGGTCTTTACGATCGCAGCCATCGCGCCTTCCAGCTAATCAAATGGGAGTTCCCCCGGCTCTCCTAAGGAACAACATTGATTGGGACGAGTTGGAAGCCGAGATCTCGCGCTTGGGCAAGGAGCCTTGCTGACTTTTGCAGCCGTCTACGCTGCTCTTGCTGTTGGAAGACCGAGGCA
>JAKBHH010000147.1 GCA_021836865.1 Acidobacteriota bacterium | reverse complement strand
AATCGAAGCTGGTGTATTGAAACTCCGTTCCGCTGAAGAGGGGGAGCGGCGAAAGCGCGACGGCCAGTGCAGTGGAGACTTGCGCCAGACGACCGCCGCCGAGATCGCGCGCCATCAACCCGGCGATCACAATCACGAGTGCCTGCGCCAGCACAGAAAACATGCGCAGGCCGATCATGGAAAGTCCGAAGAGCGCCATGCCGATGTGCTCGACAAACGGCGTGAAGGGCGGATAGGAGACGAAGCCCCAATCGAGATGCCGCGCGTCGCTCAGAAACTGCAGCTCGTCCCGATGGAAGCCGTAGCGGCCGTTGGTGGCGATGTGCAGCAATGCAACAGCAACTGCGATGCCGCAGACGGCCAGCGCCTCAAAACACGCAGGCCTTGGCGTGTGGTCAAGCGCGGGTTGGGAAGTGGACATGCGGCCTCCGCGAAATCTCCTGGTACACAGATTACGCGGAAGCGGTGGCGGCGGTTCCCTGACGGCGCTCGTGGGGCTGCGGCACGCGCACGGAGGCCATACCCGCCGCGGTCGCCGCTTCGATGCCCATGTCGGTGTCTTCGAAGACAAGGCACTCTGTCGCGGGAATGCCAAGGCGCTCGGCGGCAAGCAGGAAGCAGTCCGGCGCAGGCTTGCCGTGCGTGTAATCTTCGGCGCAGACCAGTGTCTGGAACTTATCCAGCAGACTCAGCGCCGAGAGCGATCCGATGACAGAGCTGCGCCGGCTGCCGGAGACGACCGCGAGCGGGATGCGGCCATGCTGCGCGTCAATGTGCTCGACGACCTCTTCGATGGCCTGCAACTGGGGAAGCTGTTCGTGATACAGGCCCTCTTTGCGATGGGCGACTGCATCGATGGGCATCGCGAGGCCGTGCTGCTCATTCAGCGAGGCAATAATGTCGCGCACGGGCCGGCCGCCCCACGCGTAGAAGAGCTCCTCAGGAAAAGGGCAGTTCCACTCGGCGAGCGCCTGCTTCCAGGCGATGTAGTGCAGCGGCATGGAGTCGACAATCGTGCCATCACAGTCGAAGAGATAGGCACGGAAGGTGCCGGCAGGGATAGAAAGCTTCATCGCGAAAACGGGGCGCTCCTTGGTGGTTGTGGGTCGGGTCTGCGCGTCAGCGGGCATGCGCGGCAGCAGTGGATGCGGCTGCCGCAGGACCGCCTTCGCCGGGACGAGTCGGTTCCATCTGGAGCGCATTATTGAAGCGGTTAAAGTAGTTGAAGAGGCCGATGGCGCAGAGCAGCTCCACAATCTCGCCCTCGGAGTAGTAGCGTTGCAGCTCGGAGAACTGCTCGTCGGTCACAGTATGGGCGTCGCGAGTGACAGTCTCGGCCAGGCGCAGTGCGGCTTTTTCCGCGGGCGTAAAGTCCGCGCGCTGGGGCCATTCGGCCAGATGCGCAAGCTGGTCGTCGGACCAGCCCAGGTTGCGGGCGAGAATCGTGTGGCTGGCGAGGCAGTAGGGCGTGGCGTTCACCTGGCTGGTGCGGACGATGATGAGCTCTTTGAGCCGCGTGGACACGGTGCCGGTGTTGAGCACGGCGGCAAAGTGCTCCTGCATGGTGGAGAAGATCTCAGGCCGGTGCGCCATGACGCGAAACATGTTGGGGACATTCCCGCGCTGGGCATAAATCCTGTCGAAGAGAGCGGCAATGTCGGGCGTCACCTCGCTGCGCTCGCACCGTGAGATCCTGGACATGATGCCTCCTTGGGGCCTGCCTCTATCCTACCGTTGGATGCGATGATTTGCTGCCCCCCATGGCGCTTTGACTCCAACCGCCCGGTTTGATAGCTTGGTAGAGGACAATTTGCGCCAGACACTCCTCAGTAGCTCAATGGCAGAGCATTCGGCTGTTAACCGAAGGGTTGTAGGTTCGAGTCCTACCTGAGGAGCCAATCAAATCAACAACTTAGAGCAGCATTGAGCAGCCAAAAATCCGCCAAATTTTCAAATTGTGCCCATTTTTGTGCCCACGCTCCTTCAAAATTGACACCCTGTCCATAGCAATCCTGCTCAGTTGTTTCCCTCCTCAATGAAACGACTTGATCCTCTGCCGATCTTCGGTTGATCGCCGACTTGCGCGAGTTCTAATCCTGCTCAAATCTCCATTCGCACTGGCCAATTGGTACTAGTGCCAAACGAGAGACAGGAGTGATCGATGGCAATCTTTCCACGCGGCAAAATCTGGTGGTACAAGTTCTACTTCGCCGGGCAGCAAATTCGGGAGTCGTCCAAATCGACCTCAAAGACAGTAGCCAAAAACGCCGAGAACCAGAGACGGCGTGAGCTCGAACAGGGCTTCAACAACGTCCAAAACAGGCGGGAGAATCGCGTCCGCCGACTGCGGGATGTGGCCGATGAATATTTGGCTGATTACAGACTGCGCTTCCGCGGGATCACTTTCGCAGAATATGCTATCGGCCACGTGGTGCGGCTTCTCGGCGACGCACTATTGGTCGACATTGATGAATCCACGGTCCTCAAGTATCAAACTGATCGGTTGAAAGAGTCTGCCGCTCCGAAATCCATCAATGAAGAGGTTCGGTTTCTTCTGACCCTCATCGGCGAAGCCGGCGACGTGCTCCGGGTCCGGCTGCGCAAGAAAAAGAAGCTCAAGCTGCCCAGTCGCCGCAAGATCGGTAAGGCTTATGAGCCAGAAGAGACCCAGCACATGCGGCAACTGTCGCGGGATTCGCGGTCTCCTCATATCCATCTCGCGCTTACGATGGCGCTCAACGCCGGGATGCGCGATGCCGAGATCAAGTCCCTCAGGTGGAGACAGATTCATCTGGAGAAGAGATACATCCAGATCCTCGAAAGCAAGACGGATGCAGGTGACGGTCGAATTATCCCGATCAATTCAGTGCTGTACGAAGCCATTCTCGAGCACATGACGTGGTATGAAGGGAAGTTCAAAGAGATCCGGACAGAGTGGTATCTCTTCCCATTTGGCAGGCCGCGTCCGTGGGATCCTACACGGCATGTCACGACAATCAAGACAGCTTGGAAAAACGTTCGTAAGAATGCCAACGTCACGGGCCGGTGGCATGATCATCGCCATACGCTGATCACGCAGCTTGCCGAGGATGGAGCCGGAGAAGAGACGATCCGCCAGATTGTCGGTCACGTCTCGAAAGAAGTGCTCCGAGACTACCTCCATGTCCGGATGAAAGCAAAAAGAGAGGCGCTTGAGGGTATCGTGAAGCCCGCATCCGAAGCCGGTGCGCCGAAAGGCGAACATCCGTGATCGGCGCTCCGAAAAACGACAATAACCCGGCCTCGAAACTTGACCGAGGTGCAAACCCACAGTATGTTCAGCGCCTGCATTTCCTCAGCACGGGCCGACGAGGAAATGCAGGCGATTTCTCACAACGACGAGGTGAATATGGAATCCCTGCTTACAGAAAACGAAGTCTCAGCGTGCCTTAAGGTTAGCCTGGCTTGCCTCCGTCGCTGGAGACTTGTCGGTGACGGGCCACAGTACATCAAGGTTAACAACTTGGTCCGATACCGCGAGGCCGACATAAAGACCTGGGTCGAGCAGCTGCCAACCGCGGGTAACGGGAGACGGCTCGGGCCAAGAAGCGTAGCGCGAACCAAGCTCGCTGCTACAGCCTAAGTGCTCAGCTCGTATTTGCCAATTTGACTCTGTCAGGAACAAGCACCGTGTGTTCCCACGGACGAGCGCGTAGCTCCAAACACGGATTTGACCGAGTTTTGAGATCGCCTCATGCTGATTCGGCATTCGAGGAGGCCCAAGTGACGAAGCGACCCAGGTTTTTCATCATCGCGGTATTGCTAACGTTTCTCGACTTGGCGGCGGTTGTCTGTTACGGCTGGTCGGTTTGGACAACATGGTCAGGTGACCCTTGGAGCCGCGGGATTTTGGTCCTACTGGCGGCGTTGGGGGCTACCTCGCTGGCAAATGTTTGGGCTCAAGTGGTCCCTGCACAAGACATCTTGCTTGGCGGCCGGAGCGCCGAAAGTGAGCAAATCGCGGTGCCAATTCCAGTACAAGTGCAAGGACAAGCGGATGTTTGATTCGCTCACGGATCTCGCAGACAAACTCGCAGCCACCGGCTACTTCATCGACCCGGTAATGACCCAGGTGGTCTTTCTCGCCGCCAAGCTGCAAAAACCGCTGCTGCTCGAAGGGCCCGCAGGCTCGGGCAAAACGCAACTCGCCGTGTCGGTCGCAGCGGCAGTTGGCACGCACGTCGAACGGCTCCAGTGCTATCGCGGTGTGACCGAGGACAAAGCAATCGGCCGTTTCGACGAGAGCCTCCAGCGTCTCTACATGGAGTTCTCAAAGGGCCAGCACGAAGACTGGCAGAGCGTTCAGACGAATCTCAAGGGGCGGGACTTCTTCCGTCCCGGTCCCCTGATGCGGGCACTCGAATGCGAACGGCCGTGCGTACTGCTGATCGACGAATTGGATAAAGTCGACGATGGTTTCGAAGCTATGCTTTTAGAAATCCTCTCGGCCTGGCAGCTCTCGATTCCGGAGTTCGGCACCGTTGCGGCAAAGACCATACCGTTTGTCGTGCTCACCAGCAACGAAGAACGAAGACTGGGCGACCCAATCAGACGGCGGAGCCTCTACCTGCGCGTCGAGCATCCCACGCCTGAGCGCGAGGCCGAGATCATTGCCAGCCGCACGCCGAAGGCCGATCAGAGCTTCCATCGCGAGATGGCCGGAATAGCGCTCTCCTTCCGTAACTACTCGCTCGAAAAGCCGCCATCGGTCTCGGAAATGATCGATTTTGCGAACGCATTGCAGTTGCTCGGAACAGACCACGTCACCGCCGAGCTGCGCGATGTTCTTTTGCCCTTCCTTGCCAAGACCGAAAAAGACCGCAGGCACCTCCTGCTCCGCGAAGGATTCAAGAGCCTGCTTGACGACGGTGCACGGTTCGCGCAAGGTCTTGCGCTTCACGGAGGGACAAGTTCATGAGGCGATGGCTGCTCCTGCTATTGTTCGCGTTTCCCCGGTTCGGCTTTGGACAGGCCGATCCTGCGCCGGCGGCGGCCTTGGTTCGCCAATATGCGGCACACTATCGCGTGCCTCCGGAGTTAATCGCCGCGTTGATCGACGTAGAGTCGCGATGGAATCCAAGGGCAGTTTCAGATAAGGGGGCGATGGGGCTAATGCAACTCATGCCAGCGACTGCCAAACGATTCGGCGCCTTCGACCCGTTCAATACCGAACAGAACATCGCGGCAGGCACGCGTTACGTGACGGCTCTGATGTGGGAATTCCACGGCGATCTGCGCCTGGTCACCGCAGCCTACTACGCGGGCGACCGCGGAATTGTGCGAGAGCGACTGGATTATCACAATCCAGATGTTGTGGCCTACGTGCAGGCGGTCCGAAGGCATTACGTGCTTCGCAAGTATCTGGCCGTAAGGCCGTCAAGGAGGTCAACCCCATGAAACTTCGCTGGCTCATCCCGATTGCGGTTCTGATTCCGCTGCGAATAAGCGCAGCCGACACCCCCGTAGGGGCGCGTGTCGCCACCATTACGATCAATCCTCACGAGGTGACGGTCCTTCACCTGCGGCCGGAGTTTGAGTCGACGATCCGCATGCCGGAAGAGATCACCTCCGTCATTCTCGGCAGCCCTGGCGAATTTAAGGCCGAGCACAGCGAGGGAGAACCGGAGTACGTCTACGTCAAGCCCATCACCAAAGAGGCCGCTCAGTCGAATCTGCTCATTGCGACAAGGTCAGGTCAGCACGTGACGCTGGAGTTGGTTAGCGATGGCGCCGGTGTTACGAACCAATCCCAGCCAGTTGACTTCTTGATCGAGTACAGGGCCTCGCGGAGCTTCCTGATTGCTGATGATTCCCCCACCCCGGCGATGCCAAGCCGACCCGGTAAGCAACCGGATCATGACACGGGCGCCGAGGATGCAAGCTCAGGTTTCGCACCGCTTTCGAGTCTCGACGAGGAGTTCAGGCAGCAACAAAAAATCAATGCTCCGAAATGGACGAAGTGGCAGGACAAGCAGATTGAGACATCGATTGGCGACATGCGGCAGCTAAGCAACGAATCGGTGATCTCCTATTCCATCCTGAACAGCTCGAATGAACCGGTCGAGATCGTTCCGCCTCAGATTCAGATCACCGGACGCCAAGCGACAAAGAAGAAAAAGAAGGAAGGCAAAGGCATCATCTCCGACCAGTTGGAGATCCGCGACTACAGATTGAGCACGACCCGCCTTGAACCAGGCGAGCGCGCTGACGGCGTAGTTGTGTTCGATCGGCCGAATTTCAAGGAATCGACGGAGAAGCTGTTCTTGCAAATCGCGCAGGCAGACCAGGTAGATCGTCCCGTCCTGATCCGACTGCCATTCACCCCACCCATCTCGGGCGATGGCAAGTAGAGAGGAGAAGTGAACGGTTATGAGTGTCACCGACAACAACAGGAATGGGAGCGGTGGCTTGCCGACATCAGTGATGTATCCGGCAGGGCCGATAGTTGAAGATCCCTCGACGCAAGGTCTCAAGAGCAACCAGGAGCCCGCTCCGAAGTTCGCGACCCGAGCTGACGTCAAGGGAGTCGAAGGAATCAGTAAGAGCAAGCTGATTCTTCTTGGCAGCGGGCTGGCCGTTGCGGTCCTCTTCTTTGTCTTTACGGCTATCGTCGGCAAATCGCCGAGGATGCCGGCTCCAGTGAAACAGGGGTCTCAGTATCAGCAAACAAAACAAGAGCAAGCGACTCCCTCCAAAAGCAGCGTGACGCCGCTGATGGACACCCCACGTACGCCAGCGCCGGACAACACGACCGGTCAACTTGGGCCAAGCGACATTCGGCGCACACGCACGTTAAATGGTGACGGAACGACCAAGCCATTCGCTGGCAAGCCTGCCGTCGCCAGTTCTCTGGGAGCAGTGCCTTCCTTCGCAGACACACAGCAGAAGTGGGAAGATCCGGCTCCCTACGGTGGGGCTCCACCGCCAGAGACACCGCAAACGCAGCAGAACACCTTGAAGGAGCCATCCCTCATCTTTGTGCGGAGTCTGGCGCAGAACCAGGCCAGCTCAGCGCTGAAGGTCAATTTCGACGACGATGGTGCGGCAAGACTGGAACTTACGCCGGGAACCCGCATTCAGGCCAAGCTCGAGACCCAGATATCGAGCGCTGTGCAGGCCCCCGTGGTAGCCGTCGTCGAGTACACATACGCCATCGGCGACAGGATCATCGTTCCCGCCGGTGCGCGCGTCTACGGCCAATTGCAGCAGGCCGATCGCAGCGGGCTCGTCAGTGTGAAGTTCGACGAGATCGAACTGCTCGATGGCGCGCGAGAGAAGATAGATGCGATCGGAACCGGGCTCGATCTAGGGCCGATCAAAGGGAATGTCTACGGGAAGAACACTGGCAAGAACTTTCTGGTGCGCGCTGCTTCCGGGCTTGGTTCGGTTCTAGCCGAGGTGGCGGGCAACAATTCGAGCGCTGCATTTTCCGAGGACGATATGCTTAGGGAGCGGTTGGCCGAGAATATTGGCACGGCGGGCGATTCCCAAGTCATGAGCTTCAA
>JAKBHH010000146.1 GCA_021836865.1 Acidobacteriota bacterium | reverse complement strand
TCCCTTCTTCGGCACCAGTCCTTTAAAATCAATCACTTATAGGCATGTTACTATTTGTGTTACTAAATCCTGGTTTCCGCTGGAAACCACTGGAAGTAACTCATTCCAAGTCACTTAGCTTCCGTCTAACGAAGGAAGGAGTAAGGACTTGGCCAATCTTACGGCTGTCCTCTATCTGCGCACGAAAATCAAGAGAAAATGGGCCTATCGAAAGGTCTCGGAGGAGCTCTCAGTACTCGCCTGTGGCGAGTACTACCTGAGCTGGTACTTCGTATCCATCCGGGCAAAGCCACTCTTTTCGAAGATTCGATCGCATGTTGAAGTTGAACCATGCAAGATGCGAGAACAGTTGTTGAGAGACGTCGTCGGAACCAGGCAGAGGCAGCCAATCAGCGCATGGCAGCCTGACCGCAGGCAACAACAAAGACAAAAGCAAAAACGTTCCTAAGAATGAAAAAGCAAAAACAGCAATGAATCACGCCACCCAAATCGAGCCCAGAGCCAGCAGCAGCCTGAGCATGCACGTAGGAGAATCCTCGCATGCCCTATGCGACAGGCTCAGTCGGACTCGCGCCATTAGTCAGAGGCAGTTCACGACGGATCATGATTATGCGACTTCGACACGCGAATATCAGACTGATCAATCGTCGCTCAAACCTGCCCCGACTGCTGCTGGCTCTGTGCTCGACAAACGGAAAAAGCAACGGCAACAACAAAAACGACCCCACAGATTCGCGCCAATTGACAGGGTCACTCCATATCAGGGCCGTAAGGCTGAACCGCAATTGTGCGCGTGCCGCGATCGAGCGTGAAAGCATTCGATTGGGCGTTGGCTTTCGTGCTCACAAGGCCGACCAGCAGACACAGGGCTGCTGGAGTGCTCCAAAGCCGGCAATGGGCATGGAACGTTTTCTGACTCTGCTGGATTTCGCAGTCGGCGCTGGATTGGCATAGAACGTGTTGTCGCATTTGCTTCGCTCCTGAAGTGATTCCCGGCAACTTATGCTGCTCGATGATGGAAAAGAAGAGATCGGATCGTCATGTTTGGTTTAACAAAACTACTTGGCTTGAACGCGGCATACTTGTGAATGCCTCCGGACCTTCGGCGCTGGGGAAGAGTGATCCTCTTGCACGCGCCAGAAGTGATCCAGGGCAGGAACAGGATTGGGATAGGTAAAGATTTATAGGGCATCATCCCGCGCCGAAGGCGTGGCTGCGGCGTACGCTCTGCGTGCACCGTTAGTACCTCTCCATTGAGATTCTGCGCAAAAGCGGGTAGAAAAATGTTGCATTATGCAACCTGCGCGCAGGCGGGTTGGGGGATGATGACCAGTTCGCGGACCCTGAAACCTGTGGTAATCACTTGTTTGCCGAATGGGGTCAGCTGGTACTTGAACCGCGCGCGACTTTTCGAATGAGGCCATGCAGTCGCAGGCGTTTGAGCAGTCTGTGCGCCCGGCTGCTCCTCTTGCCAGACAGGAGCCGGCGCAAGGTCTTGTCGTGCATGCCGCTGATGTAGAACTCGCCTTGGGCGATGGCGCGGAACACAGCTTCATCGTCCGAATCGAAGAAGTTGAAGCCAGGGTAGGAACGGCCCTCGGGGTGCCAGTCCTGCGGGAGGATAACGTGGTGAAAGAGTGATGCAACTCGATGGATGACCGGATTGACAGCGTCGCCCTCGGGCCCCGGCCAGCGCGCCGCCGGGGCAGAAGTCGTTTTGAATATCGACGACGAGGAGGACATCGTGGGGAGTGGGGTGCATACAACTTCATATTGCGGCTCCAAGCCATCTGTCGCAAATGGCGTGGGAGATGAGCGCCGGGTTTGAGAACGTCTTTGGATTATTTGTGACCTGACCCGAATCCAATGGGTTGGTGATGACTTGAGTCAATCCCGTTGTAATATCGGTCTACAGGAAAGTGCGCTCTTTATGAAAGTTCACAGAGTTGGATCGATCGCTAGACTGGTTATCATTGCGGTGTTTGCCATTTCAAAGCTTTCAGCGGCTCAGGAGGTAAATCCAAGAATCTCTCTTGTGATATCAGCGCCGAAATCCGTTGTTCTTGATGCGCAAGTTGTGATCGACATTAAGCTGACGAACATTTCTCAGGAGCCGCTTTATCTCTCCGCCGGTGAACACGGCGGACTGCCAGACGGATATAAGTACATCGTTCAGGACCAAAAAGGTGACCTAGTGCCGGAAGATAGGTTGTGTGACCGGCCAGTTTCCCCCGGAACTGTAAGGCCCCCTTGCATTCTGCCCGGAAGTTCCTTAATTGGCTTTCTTAAACCTGGAGAAAGTTGGTCGCAGGGCGCCGTATTGACCGCTTTGTACAGATTCGAGCAGCCAGGCACGTACACAATACAGATTTCGAGGTCCGACCCGGGTGTTCCGACCGTCTACTCAAACGTCGTGAAGCTCACTGTAGTTGCTAAACGTTAGCCCGGGACAGTCTGCAATTTCTCAGTTATCGGAACATGACCTACTAGATTGACAATTCGATTGCTTGGTCTGTCACCGGGTTCCGCGTTTGAAAAACTTCTCCATAATGCCCATGTTTGTCCTTATCTGATTCGGTAGCAGGCTCCGGGTAAAGCTGTGCCCACAATGCTTGCTGTTCAGCGCCGGGAAAAGCTTGCTGGGATTAAGGTCCGACATACTTGCATCATCCGGTTGACCGCTCCGGTGGGCTGCTTGACATCGCACCAGCGCCCTCCTAGGCTTGGGTCATGGACGTTCATCTTCCAGAGCGCCAATCTGCGGAGCTTGCTGGTCTGGCCGCGCGCACCGGGCGCAGTGAGCAGGAGCTGCTGGCCGAGGCGGTCGATCGCATGGTTGCGGATCAACGCTGGTTTGACGCACAGGTGCAGGTCGGGATCGATCAAATCGCGCGCGGTGAGTTTCTCGAGGAAGATGAGATGGAAGCGCGCGTGGCCCGGATGATGCGGCGTTGAGGCGTTTGCGCTGGTCGCTGGCCGCGGCCGCCGATCTTGAATCCATTGCCAGCTACCTTCATCTTCACCATCCATCGTATGCAGCAGGGACCATTCAGCGGTTTTATGACGCGGCCAAGTCGCTGAAGAAATTTCCGCTCTCCGGGCGCGTGGGGCGAGTTCCCGGCACACGGGAGCTAGTTCTCGCTCCCCTGCCGTACATTCTCATCTACTCCGTGAATCAGGATTTCATTCAGATCCTGCGCTACCTGCATACGTCGCAGGACTTTCCGCATCGCACCGAATAGGAAGCGAACTCCGCTCAAGGCTCGAAGAATCTCTCCACATCGGTGATGCTGGTAGTCATGCGGTAGGGTGGCAGGCTTTGGAGGAAGGTTTGGCCGTAGCGCTGTTTTCGGACGCGGGGGTCGAGGAGGACGAGAACGCCGCGGTCTTCGAGCGAGCGGATGAGGCGTCCGAAGCCCTGCTTGAGCGTGAGCACGGCTGACGGCACCTGGTAGTCGAAGAAGGGCTTGCCGCCGGCCTCTTCGATGGCCTTCATGCGGGCCTGGACGACGGGGTCGCTGGGGACGGCGAAGGGCAGGCGGTCGATGATGACGCAACTGAGCGCCTCGCCCTGCACGTCCACGCCCTGCCAGAAGCTGGAGGTACCGAAGAGGACGGCGTTTGGGGTGGAGCGGAACTCGTCGAGCAGGGCTTTGCGCGGCGCGGTGCCGTGGAGCAGGATGGGGTAGTCGAGGACGGGCAGCAGGCGCTCGTAGAGCGCGCGCATCTGGCTGTAGCTGGTGAAGAGGCAGAAGGCGCGGCCACGGGTGATGGTGAGCACGCGGCGGATGCACTCGGCGGCGGCCTCGGGGAAGTCGGGCTCGCGCGGGTCGGGCATCTGGGGTGGCAGATAGAGCAAGGCCTGCTCGCCGTAGCGGAAGTGGGAGGGGACGACCAACTCGCGGGCTTCAGTCATGCCGAGGCGCTTGCGGATGTGCTCAAAGCCGCCCTGCACAGTCAGCGTGGCCGAGGTCAGCACCACCGTCGGAATCGTGTCAAAGACCTGCTCCCGCAGCAGCTCGGAGACGTCAATGGGCGTGGCCTGCACAAACGTTGTCCGCGCCTGCGACCGAAACCCGCCCTGCCGCGTCCCCGCTTGCGCCTTGTCCGTTCCCGCGCCCACAGCGCGGCGCTCCAGCCAATAGACCGTGTTGCTGGCATTCGACTCCAGCAGAAATTCAAGCTCCGATCGCAGCCGCGCAACGCGCTTCTTCAACCCCGGCGCCTCGTCCACGCCCTTCAGCGCCTCCATCTCCGCCTCCAGCCGACGCAGCGTTGACCGCACGCTCAGATACAAATCGCCTGAGGACTCCAGAAACTCCTCGCGCCCCGTGAAAGGCTGGCGCCCATCGCCCGCCATCGGCAGCCCGGCAAAGAACATTCGTGCCCGCTCGCGCAGTTGCTGGGTCACGGCCGGTAAACTCGCTGCGCCTTCTTTCCCGCGCAGCAGCACATCGGTATCGCGAGCCAGCTCCTCAAAACGAATGTTGCTCACCGAGAGGCCGAAGTAGCTCGACGCCACCTCTTCCAGCTCGTGGGCCTCGTCAAACACCACTGCTGCCGCCTCCGGCAGAATGCCCGCATCGGGGGCGCCCGCAGCCTCCCGCTTCACCGAGAGATCGGCAAAAAAGAGATGGTGGTTGACGATGATGATGTCCGACTCCAGCGCCTTGCGTCGCATCTCCGTAATAAAGCAGCGCTGGTAGTCCGGGCATGTGGAGCCCAGGCACGCATCGGAACGCGCATCCAGCTTGTGCCACAGCGCGCTCGACTCGGGCAGCCCATCCAGCTCCGCACGGTCGCCAGTTTCCGTCGTGTGCTCCCACTCGGCAATCTGCCGATACTCGTCGATCTCCTCCAGGCCCGACAAAATGGGCTGGTTGCGCAGGGCGACGAGCTTGTGCCGGCACAGGTAATTCGCGCGGCCCTTCATATAGCAGACGCGCAGCCCGCCCAGCAACGATTCCAGAAACGGCACATCGCGAAAGTAGAGCTGGTCCTGCAGAGCCTTGGTGCCGGTGGAGACGATGACGCGCTGGCCGGTGCGCAGAGCGGGCAGCAGGTAGGCAAGGGTCTTGCCGGTGCCGGTGCCGGCCTCGACGATGAGGTGGCGCCGCTCGGCCAGGCTGCGCTCGACGGCTTTGGCCATTTCGAGCTGACCGGGGCGGTATTCATAGGGCAGGGGCGAGCGCGCGAGGATGCCTCCCGGCGAGAAGAACTCGTGCAGCGTGGGGAGGGCGCGGGTTGGGGTGTCGGCCTGGGGCATCGCGGAGCGCTGCTTCCATCCTAGGGGATAGGGACGGCACACGGGAGCGATGCCGCGAGCAAGGGCGGGCCGATGGGGAAAACGGCACGAAGCGGGTTCAGCTTTCGGCTGTCGTCGGGTCGATGATGGTCCTCACCTGGGAGACACGGTTGGCTGGAAAGCCGCCCTGGCGTGCGTGTTCGCGCACCATCTCCTCGTTGGGGGCGATGTAGATGCAATAAATCTTGTCGTCGACGACGTAGCTGTGCACCCACTGGATTTCGGATCCCATCTTGCGCAGTACACCGCAGGATGTCTGCGAAATCGACTGGAGTTGCGAGGGAGACAGGGAGCCTGCGCCGGGGACTTCGCGCTCAATGACGTACTTGGGCATGGCAGTTCGACCTCCTTGCTGGCACGAACCTGTGTGAGCAGTCTACGCCCGGATTGTACGGATTGAGGAGGGTCAAGCGCAGAAAGCCATAGAATAGAGAAGAGAACTGTGGATTTCCAAAATGATGAGGCGAGGCGCGCAGAGGCATCTGCACCGGCTTAGCCCACCGCAGGGGAGCAACCGACTTGCCAACGTATCGCAGATCCGTAGTGCCCAGCCGCGCCGGCGCAGAGACGCTGCCCCTGGTGGCCATCGTGGGCCGGCCCAATGTGGGCAAGTCGACGCTCTTCAACCGGCTGACCAGGAGCCGCCGCTCGATTGTGGGCGATGAGCCGGGAATCACTCGCGACCGCATCTATGGCGAGTACGAGTGGGCCGGGCGGCGGTTCCGCCTCGTCGATACCGGCGGCATCGTGCCCGACGATCCCGAACTGATTCCCACCGAGATTTACACGCAGGCCCGCGTGGCGCTCAAAGAAGCGCAGGCCCTGGTGCTGGTGGTGGACGCGCGCACAGAGCTGGCCAGCCCGGATTACGATCTGGTGCGCCTGTTGCTGCGCGGCGGCAAGCCCGTCTTTCTGGCCGTGAACAAGGTCGAGGGCGAGGCCATGGCGCTGGTGGCGGAGAACTTCCGCCAGCTCGGCATCCGCAACGTGTTTCCTATCAGCTCTGAGCACGGCCTGGGCATCGGCGAGCTGCTCGATGCCGTCTCAGAGGCCATTCCCGCAACTCCTGAGGTCGAACCCGCGGAAGAAGCCCCGACGCCTCAGGAAGTCGAAGACGCCCAGGCCGAGGAAGCTGAGATCTCTGAGGGTGGTCCGGTTGGATCAGAAGCCGGAGAGGATGCGATCCGTCCGCTCCACCGCACGCACGGTGAGTATGAGCAGCACGAGACATCCATCGCCATCATCGGGCGGCCCAATGTAGGCAAGTCCACTCTGCTGAATGCGCTCACCGGTACCACGCGAGCCATCGTCTCGCCCATCGCCGGCACCACGCGCGATGCGGTCGATGAGGTCGTGGAGTTCGAGGGCTCGAAGCTGCGCTTTGTCGATACGGCAGGCATCCGCCGCAAAGGCAAGACCCACCTGATGGCGGAAAAGCTCAGTGTCGTCATGGCGCGGCGGCATCTGGAAGCGGCCGACGTGGCTCTGCTGCTTATCGACGCAACTGAGGGCGTAACCGCCAGCGACGCCACCATTGGCGGATACGCGCATGAGAGCGGCCGCAGCGTCATCATTGTCGTCAACAAGTGGGACGCCGTGACCACCGGACGCACAGACGGCAAGCCGCCCGCCGACCGCGAGATCTTCGAGCGCCAGGTGCGCTCCGCACTCAAATATCTGAGCTATGCATCCATCCTCTTCCTCTCCGCGCTGGAGGGGACAGGCCTGACCCGCGTGCTGCATGAGGTCAAGGCCGTCGCCGCCGAGCGCCGCAAGCGCGTCACCACCGGCCAGATGAATCGCTTCCTCGATAAGGTAGATTTCCAGCGCGCGCCGGTTCCGATGGCCAAACGCATCCGGATCTTTTACATGACGCAGGCCGCCGTCGCACCGCCCACCTTTGTGCTGTTCACGGATCGCGACATCAAGCTCCACTTTGCCTTCGAGCGCTTCCTTGAGAACCAGATTCGCGAGGCCTTCGGCTTTAAAGGCACGCCCATCTGGTTCAAGGTCAGAGCGCGCAACCCGGAGAAGCACGAGTAGCGCGTCCGTCCCTGTCAGCCCTGCGTCCATGCCCCTGCTGCCGCAACCACTTACTGCTGCGGTATGCCGGGCACAGCAGCCGCAGCGGCGGGTAAAGGCACAATCGGCGCGGCTCCATGCAGAAATGCGGGATCCATCTCGGCGAGATCCACACGATAGCTCACGCTCGTGGCCGTGGGAAAGTTGGCCGGCGCCGCTTGCGTCACCTTGCCCGTGGCCGCCCACTCCGTGCCCCGCTGCA
>JAKBHH010000048.1 GCA_021836865.1 Acidobacteriota bacterium | reverse complement strand
ACCGCGTGAAAGCTGAAGTGCTGGCAGCGCGAGCGGATGGTCTGCGGAATATCCTCAGGCTGCGTCGTAGCCATCATGAAGATGACGTGCGCCGGAGGCTCTTCCAGCGTCTTCAGAAGGGCATTGAAGGCCGCTTCGGTTATCTGGTGTGCCTCATCAAGGATGTAAATCTTGTAGCGGTCGCGGGCCGGCGCATAGCGCGCCGCGTCGCGCAACTCACGAATTTCGTCAATGCCGCGATTGGTGGCCGCGTCAATCTCTATCACGTCCACCGCGCTTCCATTGCGGATCTCCATGCAGGAGTCGCACACGCCGCAGGGCTCGGGCGTGGGTCGCGCCTCCGTTCCGATGGCGGTCCGGCAGTTCAAGGCCATGGCCACAATGCGCGCAATCGTCGTCTTGCCGATGCCGCGATGCCCCGAGAAGATGTATCCGTGCGCAATGCGGTTCTGCGCGAGCGCGTTCATGAGCGTACGCGTCACATGGTCCTGCCCAGCCACGTCGGCAAAGCGTTGCGGACGATACTTCCTGGCCAGTACCTGATACCCCATGAGAACCCGCTCCTTCAGCTTCCTGTTTCTGTGAGTAGCCTAGAGGGGATTGTATCGTTCCGGGGTGGGCACGCACCGGGCAGAAAACGATGCCGCTTCAACGGAGCAAAACTGCAAGTGTTACGCCACGCTCAGGCGCGTGCTCTCGGCTTTCTGGCGTCTGCGCCGGGCCGATCGGACCCACCAATAGAGGCCTTCCTGCGCCTCCGCGTCTCTTCCTGCGAGTACATTGTTCCGCGGCACTTTTTCGCGCCGCAGTTGCACCGGCACTCGTCGTCGCCGCCGTCATAGAGGCAGTAGTCGTAGGTGATCTCCTCGCCTGCCTCGATATTTCTGATGGCGACGATCCACACGCGCCCGTTGGTTTCCTCGGCCTCGCAGTTTGGGTCGCAACTGTGGTTGATAAACATGGCCATTGAATGGCCGTCGATGACCACCGAGCCGTCGCCCAGTCCAAACAGATAGGTGATGGGCGATTCTTCGTAGGCGGTGTCGGCCTCGTTTTTGCTCAGGCGGGGACCGTCATATTCGGCCACGCGCTGGCCTTTGCGGATGGGCGTGGTGGTGTAGCAGCCTGCGGCGTGGATGGCGGAGGAGCGAATAATCAGTCCCATGGGTTTGTCCGGCGGCGTCCCCTGGCGCTTGATGTGTGTATGCATCGCATCCTACCATTGAAGTGGTTGTTGAAATCGGCAGCAGAAGGGCAGGAGCAAACGGGATGAAGGGTGCATGGGCAGTTGCGCTGGCGCTGGCTTGTTGGGGAGTGCGGGCGCAGGCGCAGGCGGGTGGCTCTTCCCAGACGCAGCCGAGTCGTTCCGCGGGCAGCGGGCAAAGCAGCGCGCCCAACGCACCTCCCTCCGGTTCTTCGGCGGGCAGCGCGCAGAAAGAGTCGAATCCTTTCCCGGAAGATATCAACTCGATCCCGGTGATGCCTTCGGCCGATTCGCCAGGCGCCGCGCCATCCGCCTTTGAGTCGGACGCTGCCGCCGCTGCTCTTGCGCTGCCCAGCGACGACAGCGACCCGGTACGCAGCCCCGACGACCCTGCCGCCGCCTCTGCAACCGGCCAGGAGGCCGGCACCAGCGACAGCTCGACGGGCCTGGATCAGCTTCTTGAGCCGCCGCCGGACACCGGTAGGCACCACAGAAAAGGGGAGGACGACCAGATCGACGCAGCTTTTCCGCACGACGGACCGAAGAAGGACATCAACATCGGCGAGTATTACCTGCAGACCGGAGACTGGCAGGGAGCCCTCTCACGCTATGAGTCGGCCATGGTGCAGGACCCCGAAAACCCCGAAGTCTATTGGGGACTAGCTGAAGCCCAAAGGCATCTGGGCCAGTATGCGGAGGCCAGGGCCAACTACCTCAAGGTGGTGGACTATGACCCCGACAGCAGACATGGCAAGGATGCGCGGAAGATATTGAAGCAGCCGGAGATCGCCAACGCGCCCGCGGTCTCAGGCGGCACTTCGGCTGTACGGCGGCGGTAATAGACCACGGAGGCCGCGCGGCTAGAAGCCGCAATACTCAAGATATGCGTCAATAATCTGCCTGCCCCAGAGGGCGCTTATGATGCCGCCAATACAGAGAAACGTGCCAAGCGGAAGCTTGGTGAGATGCCATGGTTCTGCGTGGTGGCGTGCCGATCGAACCGCGAGGACGACGACCGCGACTAGGGCGCCGGCTGTGACACCGAGAAAAAAAGCGAGCAGAGTGTGAGACAGGCCGAGCCAGGCAGCGAGCAGCAGCATGAGTTTCGCGTCGCCCAGGCCCATCCCTTCGCGGCCCCGCAGGGTGCTGTAGGCCCAGCGGATGAGGAGAATTAACACCGGGAACAGGATCAGGCCAACCATCCATCGGACAGCCGCGTCGAAGACCTGGGCGTGGTGGTCCTCCAGTCCGCTCTCCAGGCTCCAGTGCAGTGGTAGCACTGCCCAGACCCAGCGCACGCTGAAACGCACCGCACTTACCAGCAGCCCCAAGGCAGCACCGCCGAGGGTAAGCCAGTCAGGCAGCCACAGTCGTTCCGCGTCCAGGGCTGCGATGCCGGTGAGTAACCAGCAGAGCGCCATTTTTACTGTCGTGAAGGTGAACTCGTCGTAGACGCTGAGCGCCGTCGATTCCGGCGCGCCCAGCACTGCCAAGCCCCTCCACGCAGCCGCGGCCCAGCTTGCGGCGACGGTCAGTTCCACCAGCGGATAACGCCAGCCGATGTTGGCTTTGCAGGTTCGGCAGCGGCCAAGGAGCGCAATCCAGCTCACCAGCGGGATATTTTCCCACCATGCCAGGCCGCGCCCGCATGAGCGGCAGTGCGAGCGCGGCAGGACGATGCTTTCGCCCTCCGGCCAGCGGCTGATGCACACGTTGAGGAAGCTGCCAAAGGCCAGCCCGGCGAGCGCAGCGATTGCGGTTCCTAAAATACGAATCATGAGAAAAAAAGTATACGGCCATTTGGGCGAAAAACCCACCCGTACCGCAGGCCTTCTTCTGCATGTCGCACCATGCGGACCCTTATCTCGCAGCCTCGGATTACACTGAGGGAGATGGACAATGCACGCAAGGCAGCCGGTCCACAATCCACATCCACAACGCCCCGCATCGCCTTGGAGACAGATCCGGCGCGGGCCGCGGCGATTTTTGAGCAATCAGCGGCCATCATGGCGCGCCTGCGCGCTCCGGATGGTTGTCCCTGGGACCGTGAGCAGACCTTCGACAGCATCCGCCAATACACGCTGGAAGAGGCCTACGAGGTCTTTGACGCCATCGAGCGGCGCGACTTTCCTCACCTTGCCGAGGAGCTTGGCGATCTGCTGCTGCAAGTGCTTTTCTACGCGGAGATGGCCGCCAACGAAGGCCAGTTCACCGTCGCCGATGTGCTGGATCACCTGAACCGGAAGCTTATCCGCCGCCACCCCCACGTCTTCGGCGAAGAGGCTTCGCGCACGGCGGGGAACCAGGCCGACGTGGATGCCGCGGTCGAAGGCTCCTCAGCGGCCGTGCTGCGCAACTGGGAAGAGATCAAGACTGCGGAGAGGCTGGCTGCGGGCAAGGGAACAGCGGAGCATTCGCGCCTTGACGCCGTGCAGCGCGCCATGCCCGCGCTGGCTGAGGCATCCAAGCTTGGCGCCAAAGCTGCCAAATCCGGCTTCGACTGGCCACACTGGCGAGACCTTTTGCCCAAGCTGGTTGAAGAAACGGCCGAGTTGGAAGCCGAAGCTGCTGCAGCGGAAAGTGATCCAGCTCGCAAAGCCGCCGTGGAGTCAGAACTGGGCGATCTGCTTTTTACCGTCGTAAACCTGGGCCGTCACCTCGGCGTAGATGCCGAGATGGCTCTGCGCGGCTGCAATCTGCGCTTTCGTCAGCGCTTCCGGCAAATGGAGCAGACCTCCGCGCAGCCGCTGGAAGAGCTTTCGCCCGACGAGTTGGAAGCACTTTGGGCGCAGGCCAAGCGCGCCCTCGCCGCCGCCCCATCATCCGCACCGGAGACGCAGCCATGATCCTCATCCGCGATTGCGCCGGGTCCGACGAATTCGAAGCCTGCGTCAGGCTCCAGATCGAGACCTGGGGCTACGACCAGAGCGATGTGATTCCGCGCAAAGCCTTCGTCGTCGCGAAGAAGATCGGCGGCCAGATCGTCGGCGCCTTCGATACCGGTTTGCCCGGCGGATCGGAGAACGGAGGGCCTGAGTCACTGATCGGTTTCGCCATGTCTTTCCCCGGAGTCAAAACCGGAGGCGCTGTGCCTCAGCCGTATTTGCACTCGCACATGCTGGCTGTGCAGAAGCCATGGCGCAATCGCGGCATTGGCGCACAACTCAAGCTGGCACAACGGCGTGAGGCGCTGGGCCGTGGCCTGCGCCACATGGAGTGGACGTTTGACCCGCTTGAAATTGGCAATTCCCACCTGAATATCCACAAGTTGGGTGTAACGGTTTGCTCATACTGTGTGAATTTCTATGGTGTATCCTCATCTCGACTGCAAGGGGGTTTGCCCACGGATCGTCTGGTGGCCGAGTGGGAGCTGGATTCGCCGCGGGTCACGGCGATTCTTGAGGGTCGCACCAGAGTCGTTCACGAGATCGTCGAGCGCATCGCCGTTCCCGCTGCCATTTACGACTGGAAAGCTTCGGAGGCAGATAAGGACCGCGCCCAGGCTGTGCAGTTGGAAAATCGCAAACGGTTTCAGGAAGCATTTTCAAAAGGGTTGGCTGTGCTCGGTTTTGTTCGAGATGCAGAAGGCAACGGAGTCTTCGAACTCGGTTTCCCCGGCAAAGGAACACAAGTCCTATGAAAATTGACGGAATCATTCTTCGCGAGCTTCAACTTCCGCTAGTGCGGCCCTTTGAAACCAGCTTTGGCGTCACGCGTGACCGCAGGATTCTTCTGGCCGAGGTGCGCTCCGAGGGATTGACGGGCTGGGGCGAGTGTACCGCCGGCGAGCATCCCTATTTCTCGGGCGAGTCCACCGACACTGCCTGGCAGATCCTGCTCCACGAACTGGGCCCCATGCTTGCCGCCGAATCGCCCGAGCATGGCGGCGACTGCCCGCGCATCTTCCGCCGGGTTCGCGGCAATCGCATGGCCAAGGCTACTCTGGAAAACGCCATCTGGGACCTGGAAGCGCAACGCGAAGGGCTTCCGCTTTTTCAAATTCTGGGTGGGGTGCGCGACCGGATTGCCTGCGGCGTCTCACTCGGCATTCAGTCTTCCATTCCCGAGTTGTTCGGCATAATCGAGAAGGAACTGGCTGCCGGTTACCAGCGGATCAAGCTCAAATGCAAACCCGGCTGGGATGTCGAAGTGCTTGATAAGGTGCGCAGCCGCTGGCCGGCTATGACGCTCAGTTGCGACGCCAACTCCGCCTACCGCCTGCGCGACGCAGACCACCTGGTCACCTTTGATGCCTTTGACCTGCTGATGATCGAGCAACCCCTCTGGCACGACGACTTCTACTACCACTCCATGCTGCAGAAGCGGCTGAACACGCCCATCTGTCTCGATGAGTCCATTCGCAACCGGCGCGACGCGCTGGCTGCCGCAGAAATGGAGTCCTGCAAGATCATCAACATCAAGCTGGGCCGCGTCGGCGGATTCTCAGAGGCCATTGCCGTCCACAATGCGGCGCAGGAGCGCGGCATCCCGGTCTGGTGCGGCGGCATGTTGGAGTCGGGCATTGGCCGCGCGCACAACATCGCGCTCTCCACGCTGGAAAATTTCACGTTGCCCGGCGATGTGTCGGCCTCGGCCCGCTACTGGAAAGAGGACATCATCGAACCCGAGGTCACCGTCACGCCACAGGGCGAGATCGAAATTCCCGACACGCCCGGCCGCGGCTACGAGGTGCGCTTCGACCTGATCGAACGCCTTACCGTGCGCAAGGAAGCGATTCGCGCCTTTGAGCTGGTGGGGTAGGACGGAGCCGGTTCATCGGCGGCCCTGGCTGAGCTCCCGTCGTTGGCTTCTCCAAGCATCCCCGCATGGCTAGGCGGAGATGGTATGAGCCTGTTGTACTTTCCATAGAAAGTAGGGCAGCGCCGTCAACGTAAGAATCACCAGAACATGAACGAGGCTGTCTGTGACATCCCCTGGAGACGTGCCGGGCGCAAAACTCAAGCTGATATGGCCAAGACCGCCGGGTACGCCCATGCGGCTTGCGTGGATATGTGCCATGCCGCTCACCCATGCGTTTAGCAGCAGGCCAACCGCAGGCCAAAGCGCCCCCAGCCTCTGACGGGCTGCGATAAGTACCATTCCCCAGCCAACCAATAAGGGCGCGGTGAAATAGATCGCCCGTCCCAGTTGGAAATAGAGGCCTGCGAGCCCAAATTCCCGCACTCCGAAGGGCGTATCGACTCCGGGCATAAAGATCTGCCATCCTGACCACAGAATGAAGATGGCTGCCATCCATGCGCCAGCCAGATACAAGAGCGGCCCCAGGCTGAAGAAGGCCCACGGCGCACGCACGCACCAGGCCTTGAACTGCCTCTGCCCGGTCATCGCATTGGCCAAATCGTCCATGCTGCCGAGCCGCGCCAGCGCGGAGGACTCGGCTTCTGCATGACAATGTCCCGCGTGTTCCTCTTCTGCCGTCAGATCGGCCAGATGGTCAGCGAGTTCGACGAGGTAGCGTTTCACATGCCGCGGCGCAATGCCCGCCCGCAACAGCCGTTCCTGAAGATCATCGAAAGGCTTCGCCATGTCGTCCTCCTTGCAGCATCGTCTGGATGGCTGCCGCAAGCTGGGTCCACGTCTGGGAAAGTTGTGTCAGGCGGAGCGCGCCGCCGGGAGTTACGGAATAGTAAATACGGCTCCGGCCATTCACGGTCTTGCGTCGTGAGCGTAGTGCGCCATCCCGCTCCAACGCGTGCAGCACCGGGTAGACTACGCCTTCACCGGCGGTAATCACCGCGCCGCTGCGACTGCTGATGGCTTGTACAATCTCGTAGCCGTACATCTCTTCCTGCCTTAGCAGGCTGAGGATAAGAAGCTCGGGAACGCCATTCATGAAGCTCGGGTTGGTCTCGCGCGCCGGCATTGAAGCGATAATACCTCGCAGCGCAAGGTATGGTAACAAAATTTCATTGCGCCGCTACTTCTTGTGGCCCCAATTGAAGTAGCGCCCCACAATCACTTTGACGATCAGATGGTCGGTGGATGCCGTAGCTCCCCAACCGGCTCCAAAGTTGATCTCCCACTTGGGTGAAACAAATAGATTCACAACCGGGAAGATCTGGTGCTGCTGGTTGTGCAGACTGAGAAAGTGGCCGAACTCGCCCCAGTACCCGTAATACTCAACGCCAAAGTTGATGATCTTGGAGGGCTGGTAGGTCATGGTGGCCGCCGGGCCGAAGGTGAGGCCGCGCGGCGAAACCACACGGTAATAGTACTGCCGCTGTGCGGCGGAGGTCCCAGGCGGCAGACCGGTCGGATGAATGCCCCAGTCCATCGTAGTGTTCGCTGACCAATACCATTTCCCGATTGTCTGGTCGACGATCGGCATGATTTGCCACGCCCAGGTGGGATTCGAGTAGGCTGCGCGTGCATAGCCGATCTCGTTGGAGACGCTCACGCCCACCGGCCAGTGCCATGATGCTGGAATGCGCACACGCGGCCGGATATGGTCCCCCACCCACTGCACCCCGGTTCCGTTCTTTTCTTCGGTGAAAACGTAGAAGCCCACCTCCGACCAGTCGTTGATGCCCTGCGTGAACTCGACTGTCTCATGTTCCTGGCCTTGCGTGGGCAACATGCCGAATTGACCGGTCGTGCTGCCTTCCACCGTGTAATTGCTGTGAAGCTCGACCAGGAGCACGCCGGGGTCCATGGTTTCGGAGGGATAAACCTGAATCTCGTAATTATCCTGGGCACAAGCCAGACTCAGGGCCGCGCCCATCAGCAGAAGGACAGGAAGGATGGTTTTCAAACCGGCTCCTAATCAGGTTGGAGATGGAGGGGAACAGTTCTTGCGCGCGATCTTCGACTGCCTCCACTTTAGATGCGCGAATGCGGGAATGGGAAGCGCCCATCGCGCGGTCGCCGCTGCCGCGGCAAAGGGCCTTTACCGAGCGTTCTGCGGCTGCCCAGCGCCGTTCCGGCGCAATCCCCGCCGGTGATATACTCACAAGGTCAGGTGCGTCTCAAGCACCAGTATTTTCAACCCGACTGAGGTTCACATGTCCGGCCACTCGAAATGGGCCACAATCAAGCATAAGAAGGGCGCGCTCGACGCCAAGCGCGGCAAGATATTCACCCGCCTGATCAAGGAAATCACGATCGCTGCCAAAGGCGGCGGTGGCGACCCTGACGGCAACCCCCGGCTGCGTACCGCCGTCCTGGCAGCTAAGGCTGAGAATATGCCGGCCGAAAACATCAAGCGCGCCATCCAGCGCGGCACCGGTGAGCTTGAAGGCGTGAATTACGAGGAGATCACCTTCGAGGGCTACGGTCCCGGCGGCGTCGCCATCATTGTTGAAGTGTTGACGGACAACCGCAATCGCACCGTCAGCGAGATTCGCCATGCCTTCTCAAAGAACGGCGGCAACCTCGGCGAGTCCGGGTCCGTCCGCTTCATGTTCTCCAAGAAGGGCATCATCGCAGTCGAAAAGTCCGCTGCTACGGAAGAAAAGCTTATGGACATCGTCCTCGAACATGGCGGCGAAGACCTGAATGACGAAGGCGACACCTGGGAGATCATTACCGACCCCTCCGCGTATGAAGCGGTCCTGGGCGCGGTGAAGGCCGCGGGTATTCCCACCGTGATGAGCGAAGTTACCATGATCGCCTCGACCTACACGAAGCTCGAAGGTCCGGCAGCAGGCCAGATGGTGCGGCTGCTGGAGGCACTCGAGGACTTCGACGACACTCAGAACGTCTATTCAAATTTCGACATGGACGCAGAGCAGATGGAGCAAGTCGCAGGCTGATCCAGTTCAAAACGGGCATTTGCAAGGGCCGCCCGGTTGTGGCGGCCTTTTTATGGAATCCACTCGATCACTATGCAGAAGGGAAGTCCTTTGATTCGGAAGTCGGCGATCTTTTTTTGTCTTCTCCTCCCGGTCGGGCAGGCAGTGGCGCAATCTTCTATCAGCGGCGGGACACAACCCGCGAATGCGGCGGGGCCTAATCCTGTGGCCCAGGTGCGCGACCACCGCAGCTGGGAATATGGCCCTTTTGTGAACTGGGGCACTGGCGTGGGCGATCGAGACACGTTCAAGTTTTTCTTTACCGGCGTGCAGCTTGGTAAAGTGCTCACCCCCGTGCTGCACGCAGGCGTCTTCACGGGCCAGTTTGAGCTCGCCGGCAACCTGATTCCGTTCTGGCAGGCTTACACGCCGGCGCCGCACATTCAGAACTTCACCTACCAGGGGCAGCCGTATCAGGCCCTGGTCGGCGGCGGAACCTACACTGGCGTGAGCATCACGCCGGTTATCTTTCGCTGGAACTTTCTCACCCATTCCCGGCGCATTCAGCCTTGGTTTCAGGCGGCGGGCGGTCTCATTTACACTACGCACAAGTTTCCCCCCGACCAGCTTGTCCCGCACGGCACCCCCGGCGGAACCTCGGTCTTCAATTTCACTCCGCAAGGCGGCGTTGGAGTGCATTATTTTTTGCGTCCCGGCCGATCCGTCGACCTGGGCGTCAACGCTGTGCACATCTCCTCCGCTTCACTCGGAGATCGTAACCCTGGCGTGAACGCCAGCATCCAGGTTCAGGTGGGCTACACGTTCTGGCGGTAGCCCCAAGGGAGCAGCCATGAAGGGCGCGGTTGTCGAATGCGTTCCCAACTTCTCCGAGGGCAGGGATGCGCGGCGCGTGGAGGCCATCATCGCTGCAATGCGGGTGGATGGGGTGCATCTGCTCGACTGGTCGATGGATGCGGATCACAACCGGTCGGTGGTTACCATAGCCGGCGCGCCGGCCGCCGTCGTGGAATCCGCTGTACGTGGTGCCGGCAAAGCGGCTGAGCTCATCAATCTGACCACCCAGGAGGGTGTGCATCCGCGCATCGGAGCAGCCGACGTCATTCCATTTGTTCCCGTCTCCGGAATCAAGCTGGAACAGTGCGTCCTGCTGGCGCGTCAGGCGGGAGCAGAGATATGGCAGCGCTTCGGCGTGCCGGTCTACTTTTATGAGGCTGCAGCCTCGCGCCCTGATCGCGTCAACCTGGAAGACGTCAGGCGCGGCCAGTTTGAGGAGCTGCGCGACGCGGTACGCAAGGAGGTAGCCCGCCGGCCCGACCTTGGCGGCCCCAGCCTGCATCCGACCGCGGGAGCATGCGCCGTCGGCGCACGGAAATTCCTCGTGGAATACAACGTCTATTTTGACTCTTCAGACCTGGCCGTGGTGCGGGCCATCGCACGCGAGGTTCGCGCCTCGGCGGGCGGGCTCAAGTCTGTCAAGGCCATGGGCCTTCTGTCCCACGGACGCGCCCAGCTTTCATTGAGCATCACCGACTTTGAGGCCACTCCCGTGTCAAAGGTCTACACTGCGGTCTCCCGCCTGGCGGAGCACCATAAGGCCGCGCTGGTGGAAGGCGAGGTCATTGGACTGGTGCCTGAGGCGGCCTGCGAGCGCGAAGGCGAGTGGATGCGTCAATTGGTTGGGTTTGATCCCGAGATGAAAGTTCTCGAACGAAGACTCGAAGCGCCTCTCCAATGGCCGGGCCCGGCCTAGCCGGAATGGGTTCAGAAATCCGTTGGAAGAGCGTGTTGGATACAATGGAGACTGGCGCAATCCGGGCAGTAGCGAGTCCTGAAACGATTTGAGAGATCGAATTGCGCGCATCGTTCGCCTCTTGCGCTCCGGCTGTGGGCCTCCGCCGGCGCAGCCCTTGAGCCGCGAAGGCAGATGCATCCAAGGAGGAATGACTTGTTTGACAAAATGTTTTGCTTTTCGTTTTCCGCAGCTTTTCTCGCGATGACCATCCCCGCCACAGCGGCGCAGTTGTCAGGCGACGCTCGCGGAGCCATTCCGCATGATGTGCAGCAGCTTGTGGCAATCGACTACAGAGCCATGCAGAACTCCGATGCCGCCATGCAGCTGCGCGACAAGGTGATGCCGCCTGATTTGAAGCAGTTTGACGAGGCGCTTTCCAAGTCCGGACTGAATGAGAACCACGATGTGGATGATCTTGCGTTCGCGCTCTTCCGGCCCAGCGGAGCAACGGACCAGGTGGAGACCGTAGGCATTGCTCAGGGGCAGTTTGCTGTTGACGACATCATGGCCAACTTTCGCAAGCAAAGGGTCAAGCCAAAGCTGATCCGCAGCAACAAGATTTATCCCATGGGCAAGACCGGGATGGTGCTCTGTTTTGTCGATCCGTCGACGATGGTCTTCGGAAGCAACGAAGCCGTCAAACAGAGCCTGGATGCGCGCGATGGCATCACCGGCAGCCTGCTCACCAACGGGCCAATGATGGATGCGATGCGGTCGGTTGACTCCGAGCCCTTGTGGAGCATTCTTGACCAGAAGGGCACCCAGACCATGATGAAGCAACTGCTAGGCCAGGCCGGTTCCATGACCGACTATGACTCGGTTCGCAAGCGGCTGATTGCATCCTGGTACTCGATGAACTTCCAGCACGGCGTGGTCTTCGACCTGACGGTTTCCACCGGCGACCTGTTTGCGGCCGCGACCGTCTCGTCGCTGCTGAATGCCGCCGTGGCCTATAAAAAGATGAGCGGTTCGGATTCAGAGAAGGCCGCCATGGCTGCAACCGACGTCTCGTCCAGCGCGGGGCAGCTCAATATCCATTTCGCCACCTCCGACTCGACGTTCAACACTCTGCTGAATTCACAGCTCTTCCAGAGCATGGTTCAATAGGCCCCGGGCCGGAAACTGCATCCGGCCGAACGAGGTCCCGGTTCCGGGAGTTGCGCGGATAAGCAATGTCAACTGGCTTGTGACACCACAAACTCGGCGACCGTTTCGTCCGCGCTGCAGATGCGGTTTCTGCCCATGCGCTTAGCGGCATACAAAGCGTCGTCGGCCTGCTGGATCAGGTTGAGCATCTGCTGACCCACTTCCGGCACCATCGTTGCGCAGCCGATCGACACGGTCACCAGTCCAGTGGGAGTCGCCGTGTGAGGGAGTCTGCGGTCCCGCAGCGCCCGACTGATCTGCCCGGCTATCTTCAACGCTCCTTCGCGCGCCGTATTGGGCAGCACAACGGCAAACTCTTCGCCCCCGAAGCGGGCAACCAGATCGCCGGGCCTGGTCACCGAATCCATCGCCGCCTGGGCGATCTGCTTCAGGCAGCTATCGCCGCGCAGATGTCCATAAGTGTCGTTGTATGCCTTGAACAGATCCACATCAATCAGCAGGAGCGAGATCGGGGCGCGGTCTCGAAGTGCGCGCCGCCATTCACTCGTAAGGCACTGGTCAAAGCGCCGCCGGTTGGCTAGCCGCGTCAGCGGATCGGTCTCGGCCAGAGCCTCGATTGCCCGATAGGCATCCTCCAATTCTTTTTCAGCCGACTTGCGCCGGGAAACATCGCGCACCAATTTCAACACGCCGGTGGATTTTCCGGTGGCGTGGTCGCGCACCAGTCGCAGGCTGGCCTCGACCCAGAAGTAGGAGCCCTCCCGGCGTCGCATCCGATACTCAACCAGTTCGCCTTCGGCACCTGACTTCAAATGCGCCAGCGCGGTCTTTAAGACCAACTGATCCTCGGGATGCACCAGCTCAACGCTACGATAGCGAACAAGCTCCCTGGGAGACCAGCCGGTCATCGCCTGCGCAGCGCCGGAGACGTAACTGCGGCGACCATCCAGATCCGACAGCATAATCAGGTCCCGCGAGTTTTCTGTGACCAGCGCATGAAGCGCCACCGTCTCATTCAGCTTCTTCTCCGTCACGCGTTTCCGGTCGATCACGATCGAGATGCAGTAGAGCGTAAACAGGGCCGACACCACAAGAACCTGCAACCGGGCGGCTGGATGCGAGTGGTTCAGCAGCGCGGCGACGGGCAGGCTTCCCGGGCTCCTCAATGTTAAATAGCTTCCCGCGATCGTCACAAAGAGAGTGCCTAGTGCTGCCCAGGCCATGCCCATTGCCAGAAGCACCAGGACCAGAGCCGGATATACCAACGCTGCGGCGGGCCAAATGGACTGATGAAAGGCAATGCTGGTGCAGATCACCAGCAGCACGGGATAGATCCACGGCCTTTTCACCGGCCACGGCAACCGCAGACCGTTCTGAAACACGGCAACGCAGGCCGGCGCCGTCACTGCGGTACCGAGGCCATCGGCGGCGATCCACGTCAGCCAGTTAAAGACAAACGGGCCGTGCATCCACACCGCAACATAGAAGCCATAGAAAAGACCTGCGACGGCCGGCCCCAGCAGGACAGCACAGCTCAGGAACCTCAACTGATAGCGAGTCCTGGTGAAGTCCGGCAAATCCTGGTTTCCCCGTTTCAGCAGTATGGCGCTCACCGCGACTTCAAGGACATTCAGGCATGCGGAAACTGAGTTGGGAATCCAGGTATGAAGCACCACGGCGCTGCCAATGATCTGCCCCGCAATTCCGGCCGCCAGATAGAGAGGCCAGCGTCGCCTGGGCGCCAGCAGCAGATAGGCTAAAAGAATTCCATTGGCGATCCAGAGAAGGTCGGTAACCGGTGCCGGAGGTTCATTCAGGACGACAAACGCCGTCGAAAGTGCCGCCGTCAACACGCAGGCGACAGGATTCAGGGCCAGCCGGTTCCGCCGGAGCCATCGCAACGCGCCATGGCTCACCGAGATTGCAAGCCCATCCCGCACGCGCGTCCTCCCATGCTACATATCGGTCAGATTTGCATCGGGATGAGATGGAAAGCGCAGGCAACTCGCGCAAACCTTTAGACGCAACAACGGCGTGCCCTCAGTGGCCTTGTGTCAGTTGCGGGTTAAACTCCACTTTTCCGCCCGGCAACAGCACAATCTCCAGCAGCCCCTGCTGGCCTTCATGCAGGGTCGGCCCCGTTGCCTGGCGCACCAGGTTACCGGGCGCCTCGGTGTATTGCACTTTTACCGGGCCGCTGTCGCGTACCTTGAAGCGATAAGGGAACTTCGCGTCTGCCGCCAGCGCATCGGAGCCAAAGCTGGCGCTGGGATAATCCACCTCGAGCAGGCTGATGGCATGGCCGGTACGATTCTCCACGGTCGCATCGATGCGATTGGAATGACAGCCGCAGACCGCCAGTGCGGCGCAGGCCGCAAGCGCGGCCAATCCCTTGCCTGTTGCCCTCATCGTTGCTCCTCATGGCCGGTCGTAGCGCTGCCGGCGATCTTCTTTTCCAATCGGTCCAGCCGCTTGGCCAGGTCAGGGAGTCGCTGGAAAAGCGCAACGGCGCGCAGCCAGAGCCGGTTGTCGAAGGCCGGCGATCCGGAGATGATCTTGCCCGCCGCCACATCGTGCGATACGCCCGCCTGCGCTGTCAGAATGACGCCATCGCCCAGCGTGCAATGCCCCGCCACGCCCGCTTGCCCCGCCAGAATGGCGTTGCTGCCCACGACGGATGAGCCGGCAAGTCCCACCTGCGCGCACAGCAGCGTATTCTGACCCACGTGCGACCCGTGGCCGACCTGCACCAGGTTGTCGATCTTGCTGCCATCGCCGATTTCCGTTGCTCCCACAGTGGCTCGATCGATGCACGCGTTGGCCTGCACATCCACGCGGTTGCCCAGCCGCACCGGTCCGGACTGGGGAATCTTTTCCCATTGTCCGGCCTCATTCTTTGAGAATCCAAAGCCGTCCGCGCCCACAATTGCGCCGTTCTCCAGCGTCACGTGGTCGCCCAGTACGCAGCCCTCGCGCACCACAGCGTGGGCATGGGCAAACAGGTGGCTGCCCGCCTGAACGCCGGGATACAGCACCACGTGCGGCAGCAGCGTGGCGTGCGGGCCCAGCTTCACCCCCGCCCCAATCACGACATATGCGCCGATATGCGCTTCCGGGCCAATCACCGCCGTCGGATCGATCACCGCCGTTGGATGCACGCCCGCCCCGTAGGTCGGCGGCTGATAAAAGATTCCGAGCGCCTGCGAAAAGGCATGGTAAGGGTTCTTGATGCGCAGGGTGGCGGCTGCAATCTCAGGAAAGTCCGGCTCCACCAGCACGGCGGCTGCCTGGGTGCTGCGGGCAAGGCCCGCATAGCGCGGGTTGGCGACAAAGGTGATCTCCGTCGCGCCGGCGTCCTCAATCCCTTTCACGCCCGTAATTTCCAGCTCCGCGTTGCCGCGCAGCTCCGCGCCCAGCCGGTTTGCCAACTCACCAAGTTTCATCGAGCTGATTGTACCGGACGACGCGCCGCGCTGGCCCCGGCCGTCCCCTGGGCTCACACCCCGTCGGCGGAGTCGGCAGGGAAGAGTTCAGGCTGCGGTTCGCGCCTTTGCGCTGCGGCGCCGCCGCGCCGTCGCACGCCAATCAGGGCGACCACGTCCAGCGTCTGAATCGCCTGTCGCGGCACCAGAATCTTTTGCGTGTTGGAGCGGGTATCGGGTGGGGTCAGCAGCAGTCCCGCTCCCTCCACCAGGGATCGATCATTAGCGGCCAGGCCTTCCAGCTCATCGCCATCGGTCAGAGTCATCCGCAGCCACAGCCCCGGCGTTCGAGGCCGCACGGCAAATCGTTTCTGCAGCAGGCGCTCCGGGTTACTGGTTTCCCCAGCCGGCAAATCTCTCACAAAGCAGACCCATTTGATGGCACTCCAGTTCACGGTCAGCAGCTTGCCGCCAGGGTCAAGGATTTCAAGTGCCGCAGTATTCTCGCCCAGGCCTGCTCCCGCGTATCCGGCACACCAGTCCCTGGAGAACATTCGTACAATCACCGGCTTGCGCAAGGACCCCATCGCCTTGGATTGTCGCATGGGGAGGCGTAGCCAGCGCGAGCAAAACGCTGCACAGCTTGTGCATCCTGCTCTGGTCAAGTGCGCGTGGTTGTGTTAATGTGTTGGTTTGCAACCATTCACCGCTTGTGCATTAAGTGTATCTACATCAGCCACTTGGCGCAGGCAGACGCAACGGAAGCAGGGAACCGAATGCCTGACTATATCTACCTTCTCCAAAATCGCCTTTCTGCCGACCAGCAGAGCGCGCTGCACCATCTGAGAGATGCGGCCAGGGACGCTGGAATGCTGCTCTTCCTTACCGGGGATGCGGTGCGCGACCTTACCAGCGGCCACGCCGTGCGCGATATTGAAGTCGCTGTCCAGGGCAATGCAATCAAGCTCAGGAAGCCCCTTGAGAAGCTGGGCGCAAAAGTATGGGGCGAAGACGGCGAGGCACGTTCCCTGTATCTGTGCTTTCCGGGCACAGTCCGCGTTGATGTCGTCAGCACCCACCGCCGCGAGTTTCCCAAACCGGGCAAGCCGGTCTTCCATGCCGCGTCGATTCAGGAGGATCTGCGCCGACGCGACTTTACCGTCAACGCAATGGCGATCTCGCTGAATGAGGGATCTTTCGGGCTCCTGATGGATCCACTCAACGGCGCCGCCGATATTGAAGCGCGCAGCCTACGCCTGGTTTCCAATTATGGTTTTCTCGATCAGCCTGCCTTGCTGATTCGTGCCACCCGCTACCGCGCCCGGCTTGGATGGGATCTCGACCCCAGGACCCAGGCACGCTACGACAATGCCAGGGAAGAGAATGTCATCCAGAATCTTTCCGACGCCGCCCGAAGCCAGGAACTGGAGCAGATCGGCCATGAGGACGAAGGCCTTAAAGTCCTGCGCGCCTTTGAAGAAGAGGGCTGGATGAAGGTGCTCTTTCCGGCCTGGACAGTTGCGAAAGCCGACGAGGGGAGGCTTAAGGCGCTCCATGACCTCGCCGTCGAATTGCTGATGCAGGGCGTGCATCCTGACATGTCCGCCGCACAAATGCAATTGCTCACGGCTAAGCTCGCTCCAAAGGATCTGAACGCGCTGAAGAAGCTGATGCTGCGCCCGGGGTTTGTGGCGGAATGGAACAGCCTTGACAGCATCGCGGCGGCCTTCGCCAAGGTGCTATTGGCCAAGGACAGTCGGACCCCCTCGGTCAGTTACCGGCATTTCACAACCTATGACCCGGAGGCCGTTCTCTGGCTTGGCTTTACCACCAAGGATGCGGCCATCAAGGAGCGCTACGAGCAGTTTTTGAAGGTCTGGCCCGAGGCGCGTCAACGGATCCCGCACGCCCTGATGCAGGAGATGCGGATCACGCCCGATCTGCCGGCGTATCCGATGATCGTGCAGCAGATCTTCCTGGAACTGATCGATGGCCGCCTGACTACCCCCGAAGAGACCCGCGCTTTTCTTGAGCCCCATTCGCCGCCCGCTCCTCCGCCCCAGGTCACCATCAAGCGCAGCCGCGTAAAGCGAGGCGCAGAACCCAAGGTCAAAGAGCGTTCCTACGAGGACGAAGATGAGGCCGGCGATGAACTTGACGACGAGGATCTGGACGACATCGGCGGCGACGATGAGGAGATCGATCTTGGTCTGACAAAAGACGGGGCCGACCCGGATCTGTTGGCCGACGAGGAAGGTGAGGAGTTGGAGGAGGCAGAGGAAGAGACTCTGCCGCCTGCCCGCAAAGGCGCCAAGGCGAAATCCACCTCGAAGCCATCCAATGCCGACTCGGCGAAATCTGCCTCGGCCAAGCCAGCGCCGCCAGTTCCAAAAATGGCGGAGAAAAAGACGGCGTCCAAGCCGGCCCAGGCGGCCAAAGTGCCCGTCCCTGCCAAGCTCACAGCGCCCCGGCCTGCTCCGCAGAAGGCTCCACTGAAGGCTCCCGTGAAGTCTGCGCCCACGACGGCCGCCAAATCCGCCAAAACAGCCGCTAAATCGCCCAAAGTTGCGGCCAGGAGCAAACCGGCCGCGAAAGTCGCGGTCAGGCCGGTGCCAGCTAAAAAGAAGGCTGCACACCAGCCGGTGAAGCATGCAAAGCCTGCCAGGCCTGCGGCAAGGAAGCCCGTGCCCAAGCCGGTGAAGAAGCGCCGGTAGGTCCGATGAGCGGCGCCACAGCCGTTCGGTTCCATCGCTGCCGATTACAGGCCCCTGCTCGGCACAAAAAACCGAGGCAGCCGCGCCAATGCGGGCTGCCCCTGTTGGTTCCGAAAATCTCCGCGTTGCGGCTGGATACACCTGTCCCGTTCAACCCGGCAGGCTGTCTTCAGTAATTGCGAAGGATGCGTTGCAGCTTAGTTGCAGCTTAGTAGCGTCCGCGGCCGCGTGAGCTTCCGCCGCCACCGCCTGCGCCACTGCCTTTGCGCGCCTGATAGCAGTCCCGGCAGAAGACCGGCCGGTCGCCACGTGGCTCAAAGGGCACCGTGGTCGGCTGGCCGCAGCCCGAGCAGATCACCGGCGTTCCCTGTGCCGGAGCCGAACGATAGCCGGAGCCACCCCCCCCTTGATCACTTTTCTTTGCCATACGGCAAGGCTTGCAACGCTTGGGGGTCGAATAACCGCGTTCCTGAAAAAACGCTTGATCGGCAGCGGTGAAAGTAAAGTCCTGTCCGCAATCGCTGCAAGTAAGTTGAATATCTCCGGCCATGGGTCTCCTCGTGGTGATGGTACAGACATTATGCCACCTGCGGATCAGAATTCCATCCAGAAATCGAAAGTTATCTTTCGCCCTCTATCCTCCCGGTATCTTCCCAATTCCCAGGCCCGCGCTCTCGTGGCGTCCTTTCCGCGAACGACGCAGGCTCAGCCTCGTTGATTTTGTGGGCGTCGACCGCCCGGTTGCGACTGCTCCAGCCTCAGATCCCGGCAGAGTTTTGCAGGCCGTTGGACTCCAATCTGTACCGTCCGGTCTTTGCTCGAGGGCGGGGAACTGACGACGCGCGTTATCATCAATCCACGGCGACCCCAAATGGATTACGGGCGAGAATGCGAATCGCGTACCTACTCACTTCGCTCGGCATGGGTGGAGCTGAGAAGCAAACTGTAGCATTGGCTCAGCGGATGACTGCGCGCGGTCACGCCGTGGTCCTGCTGATTCTCCGGGAACGACAGAAGGAAGAGTGGCCGACCCCACTTGAAGTCCACTACCTCAATACGCGCAAGTCGGCTCTAAGCCTCTTGCTGGGCCTGCTGCGCGCACGCCGCGTCCTTCGCAATTTCTGTCCTGACCTGCTGCACAGCCACACCTTTCCGGCCAATATGATGGCGCGCACGCTGCGTCTTTGTGGCGCAGCACCTGCTGTTCTTTCCACCATTCACAACGTCTATGAAGGCGGCCCCCTGCGCACCTGGGCCTATCGACTAACCGATCGACTCAGCATGCACACCACCGCTGTCAGCCGGGCCGCGGCAGAGCAGTACGTCCACATCAAAGCCGTACCAAAGCACAAATGCACGGTCGTGACGAACGCCATAGACGTGGCTCAATTCACGCCCGACCCGGCCCGTCGCATGGCCACGCGCAATACTCTGGGCGGGGGAGAGGACTTTATCTGGCTCGCCGCGGGCCGCATCGTTCCTGCAAAAGACTTCCCGAACCTGATGCATGCATTTGCGAAGGTGTGGCCCGCTTATCCGCGGACACAACTCTGGTTGGTGGGCGAAAGCAGTAGATCCGGCAGGACCGAGTATTTCGCGGGTTCGGCACCCCACGGTACGTTGGACCGCATCCGCATCCTCGGGCTGCGCCGCGATATGCCCGCGCTGCTCGATGCGGCCGACGCCTTCGTCCTAAGCTCCGCGTGGGAGGGCATGCCGCTTGTCGTCGGTGAAGCCATGGCGATGGAGAAACCGGTTGTCGCCACAAACGTCGGCGGCGTGCAGGAACTCATCGGCGATGCGGGTGTGATGGTTCCGGCAAAGGATCCTGCGGCGCTTGCCGAGTCCATGCTTGCCTTGATGGGTCTCACACCGCAACAGCGTCAGGCACAAGGCAATGCTGCCAGGCAGCGCATTGCCGCGCACTTCAGCTTCGCGACACGCACCGATGAGTGGGAGGCCTTCTATCGGTCCCTGCTCGAACGTCGCTCTGCCAACAGCCTCTGAGCTTCGCATGGTAACCTTATCAGCGTATTTTTCGCGGCCCGCTACCAGCGGCGAAAAGGGCCTGAATGAGATATCCCGGAGGAGTCGGAATGCGTTTAGCAAGGGTCTGGCATAAGGCGTGCGGCTTCCTGGCCGCGACCGTAATCTGCATCGTAACTGGTACAACGCTGGAACAATGCGCGCGTGCGCAGAACGCATCCTTGCAACTCGATCGCGGCTGGCAGTTCCGACAGATACTTGCCACTCCCCAGGACGCAGAAGCGGGCTGGCAGTCCGCCACCGTTCCCGGCGATATTCACCTCGATTTGATCGCCAACAAAAGGATCCCCGACCCCTTCTATCGTGACAACGAATCTCGCCTGCAGTGGATCGAGAACCAGAGCTGGGAGTATCGCGTAACCTTTGACGTCACTCCGTCGCTGATGGCTTGTGCCAATGTGGATCTCGTCTTCGACGGGCTCGATGCTGCAGCGCAGGTGTATGTCAACGGGACGCAAGTGCTGGACGCAGACAACATGTTTCGCGTCTGGCGTCTGCCGGCCAAGCAGCATCTGCATGTCGGCAGCAACCTTCTTCGCGTGGTCTTTCCGTCGCCGATTAAGGCTGCTGAAGCCGTGGCCGCAACGGATCCCTGGCAGTCCCGGACGAAGGTCGATGCCAAGACCTATATCCGCAAAGCCGCCTATGAGTATGGATGGGACTGGGGTCCGCGCTTTGTCACCAGCGGCATCTGGCGTCCCGTGCGCATTGAAGCCTGGGACAAGGCTCGCATTGCGGATTTCGCCATTCACCAGCGCGATGTCAGCAGGGAAGTAGCGCACGCCGACGCCGAGGTTGAGGTTGAAGCCTCAGGCGATGGCCCTGCCAGCATGGCCGTGCAGTACACCGACGGTGGGAAGCCCGTGACAATCACGCGCACCGTTGCTCTGCACACCGGGCTGAATGTCTTCGACTTTCCCATCGAGATTCGCCAGCCGCGTCTCTGGTACCCTGCCGGCTACGGCGACCAGCCGCTCTACGAATTCACCGCGCGCATCGGCGCAGGTTCTGCAATCAGCGATCAGCGCAGCGTAAAGACCGGCCTGCGTTCCATCGTCCTGCGCCGTCAGTTGGATCAGTGGGGCCGCTCATTCGAGTTCATTGTCAACGGCATTCCGGTCTTCGCCAAAGGCGCGGACGTCATCCCCTTTGACAGCTTTCCCAACCGCGTCACCACGGCCGACTATCGGCGCATTCTCCAATCCGCGCGCGACGCCAACATGAACATGATTCGCCACTGGGGCGGCGGCTACTATGAGACCGATGAGTTCTATCAGATCTGCGACGAACTTGGCATTATGGTCTGGCAGGATTTTATGTTCGGCAATGACTGGCAGCCCGGCACCTACGCTTTCAAGCAAAACATCGAGGCCGAAGCAGAGGACCAGGTGCGCCGTCTGCGCAATCATCCCAGTATCGTCCTCTGGTGCGGCAACAACGAAACCGAGATCGCCATGGGGTGGGCGCCTCGCCCAGCATTGCCCGCCGATGTGCGCTACCAGATGTGGCAGGACTATCTCACTGAGTTCAGCGGCATCCTGCCTCGCGTTGTCGCACGGCTTGAGCCGGAGATTCCCTACTGGCCCAGCTCGCCCAGCGCGGACTATGAAGAACTAAGCAGCCGCTTCCACAGCGGCGATGAGCATATCTGGGATGTGTGGCACGGACGTGTTCCATTCTCAACTTACGAGACGCACCACGCCCGCTTTGTCACCGAGTATGGATTCCAGTCCTTCCCTGAGATGCGCACCATTGAGACCTTCACCCTGCCTGAGGACCGCACCAGCATCTTCACGCCGGTCATGCTCGCGCACCAGAAGAACAATGAAGGCAACTCCATCATTCACGACTATCTGCTCCGCGACTATCCCGAGCCGAAGGACTTCGCGAGTTTCCTCTACGTCAGCCAGGTCCTGCAGGCTGAAGGCATCAAGATTGGCGCAGAGTACTTCCGCCGCAGCCGACCTGAAACCATGGGTTCAATCTTCTGGCAGTTGAACGACTGCTGGCCCGTCGCCTCGTGGTCCAGTATCGACTATGACGGCCGCTGGAAGGCGCTCCAATACTATGCGCGCCGCTTTTACGCTCCCATCCTCGTTTCGCCGCATGTTGAGGACGGATCGCTCCGCGTCTATGTAGTTTCCGATAAGACAACTGCGCAGCCTGCTACGTTGCGCATCCGGCTTATGGATTTCGACGGCAAGGTGCTGCTCGAAGACAAGCATGAGGTCACTATTGAGGCGCTCGCCAGCAAGGTTTATCTGGATTGGCCGCTGGAAAAGCTCGCGGAATCAGGAGCTGCAGATACGTCGCGCGTCTTTATCGTTGCCGAGTTATCCGCAGGGAGTGAAGAGATCTCGCGCAACATTGTCTACCTCGCGCCGGTCAAAGAGGTCCACCTCAAGGCCGCGCATCTGGTTGTCACCACCATCGGCGAGAAAGGGAATCTCAGAGTCCGCGTTAGTTCACCGGTTCTGGCGCGCAGCGTTTATCTTTCGTTTGGAAATCTCGATGCACAGGTATCGGATAACTACTTTGACCTGCTGCCAGGTGAGACGCGGGAGATAGCCGTCGCGAGCAGCGCCGCGGTTGACACGCTGAAAACGCAATTGCAGGTCGTCTCACTCACAGACGCATTTGCTGAAGATCCGCACGCTGCCGTCGTGACCGCTGCCCAATGAATAGCAGGAGGCTTCTATCCGCGCTCAATTGATTTCAGCCGTGGATTGAAGCCTCGCCCCTTTAGAACGAGAATATGGCTTGCACAAAGATGCGCCGCGAAGCCGGGCCCATAGAGAAGATTTGTCCGGCAAGGCTCGTCGAGCGATCAAAGAACGCCCCTGGGGTGTATCCCGTCACATTACCGGCAGAATCCGTAACAGGCGTGGCATCGATTGTGCCTGTCGGCGTTCCATAGTTGACGTTGTTGAACAGATTCAGTGCCTGGGCCGTGAAGGTCAGGTTGTATTTGCGCGTAGAACCCTGCGGACCAAACATAGCCCGGGGCCCGCCGCCGCCTCCGCCAAATCCGCCGGGACCGAATCCGCCGCCCGGCCCGCCGCCGCCGCGACGGCCGCCGCCCGGCCCGCCGCCCATGGGCGGACCGCCTGTCGCGCCGGCAGCCACCTTGGGTCCAATTCCGAATGCGCGGCTAATACGCATATTGATCGCCACGGATGCAGGACCGTTGCCTTGGTTCATCGTGAGAAGGTTGGCTCCGGGACCAGGCAGAAGATTCAAACAACCGAGGAATGTGGGAACATACTGCTTTGATGGTGTTCCGGAGCAGTCGGAACTGGCTGCATAGGCCGGTCGGTCGTTTAGAAAGTTATCTCCGGTCAGATCGTTGCTGGTAGTAAAGTTGAACGGCCTGCCCGACCGCGCAATGATAAACGGGTTGAAGCGCAGTCCCCACGGGCCCATATAATTTCCCATCAAGAAGACCATATTGCGCGATACAAAACTCGCACGCCCATAGTCCTGGCTAAGGTTGTACGAGTTGGATGCGGTGCCGCCAGCGTCGTCTGTGTTGGCAAAGGCGAGATTGTAAAATCCGAAGACGCTGAAATTGGGGGTGAACCGCGCGTTGACGTTGGTGATTACCTGATCCTGCTTGTAGACCCCTTCGGGATAGTACTGGTTGATGATGCCCAGCGAAGAATTCGGCCGAGGCCCCGTCGTGCTGTTATAGAAAAAGGTCCCCGGCAGTGGAGCATAGGCGTTCGCATCGCGCGTGACGAGTTGGTGCACGCCAAATGTATGCAGATAGGTCACAGTCGCAGTTGTGGTCTTGGTGATCTGCCGCTCGATGCTACCGCCGAACTGATGCGCATAAGGCGCATGATATCCGGGCGCAATCTCAACGACAGTGCTGAGTGGTGTCGGCTTGTACGGCGCTGCGGGCAGGCAGGCCGAGAAATCGATGCTGGTCAGGCTTGTACCATTCAGACAGGAGGCTGCGGTCGTCGTCACCTGCACCTCTCCCGAGTTGGCGCCCTGCTGCGTTGCGGTCATGATGTGGTTAATGCCCAAACGGTCATAGAAGATACCGTAGCCAAGCCGCAGAACGGTCTTCGCGGGCTTGTTGCCTTTAGCATCCAGCGCATAGGCCATGGCCACGCGCGGCGCCCAGTCGTTGTGATCGGCAATGTGGTTCTGCGTCTCCCAGCGCACGCCGCCGGAAAGAGTCAGCCGCGGATTCACCTTCCAGTCATCCTCGATAAACAATGAGCCGTTGAAGACATTGGCTTTATATGCGGTCTGCCCCGCGGTGATGCTCAGGTTCACCAGGTCGCTTCCGAGAGTGCTGAGGTTTTGCCCGCTGGCCAGTGCATTCAACGCATTCGTGTATCCGTTATTCGTGAAGACCAGCGTGCCGTTCCGGTTTGCAAACGAGGAGAGAGCTTCGCTATCGTCGCGGAGCCAGGTGCCGAACTTGATCGCGTGTGACCCGATGCTCATCGTCGTAAAGTTCTGCAATTCGAAGTGGTCGCCATGCGTGGAGGAGGACTGCGCCGTGGCCCCGCCCGCCGTAAAGTTTCCGGCGACGAGCACTGTCGGCGCAGTGCTGATTGGCGCAACGGACTCCAGCGCCCGCCGGTATTCGGCATGCGTCTCATTCACCATGCGCTCGTTGAGAATATGGGACTCGCTCAGTTGAAACGTGTGCTCTGTAGAACTGCTGCTCAGCGATTGCGAGGGCAACTGCGTGGAAGTTATATCGCCAGACTCTGCATCGTAATAGAACTGGTAACGCAGGGTTACCGTATCTTTCTGCCCAAGTTGGAAGTCGATGCGCGGTGACACGTTAATGTGGTTGTGCGGGTTTGAAAGGGACCCGGAAACCCGCGTCGTCCCCACTGTATAAAGACCAGTCGATGGGTCGAGAACCGGCGGCGTGTAGTCGTAGACTGCTTGATCGTGATTGTCGCGTTGCTCCATGCTCATGAAGAACGACGCATTTTTGCCCAGCGCGCCGCTCACCGTGCCGTTGTATTGCACGCGATTGTACGGTGGCACCGGTGTAAACGGGTTGCCCGTATTGAAGCCGCTGTAATTGCCCTGAATGAAAAATTGCCCGTGCAGTTTATCCGTGCCCGGTTTGGTCAGAATTTCGATGCGTCCGTAGCCCAGCCTGTCGAACTCGGCAGAGAAAGGGTTCTGGTTGATCCGAATCTCGCGAATCGCAGATTTTGGCGGAAGCTGCCCACCCGTGAATCCATCAATATAAATCTGCCCGCCGTTGGGGCCTGCGGAGGGACCCGCCAGCGCTGCTAACTCATTGGATAACTCATCCGGATCGTCTGAAAGTGTATCCAGGTCCTTGCCCTTAAGGATGATGGTGTTGCTGTTGCCGCCCGCTTCCACGTTCACCATGGGCGTCTCATCGGTCACGACCACGTTTTGTTGCTCCGCCTGGATTGCGAGCGAGACATCGACGCGCTTCAGTTGGCCGGCCTCAAGCCGGATGGGCTGTGACTGAAACGGCGCAAATCCCTGGTACATCACACTCACCGTGTAGCTGCCGGGCGTGAGGCCCTGCACCGCATATGCGCCAGTTGCGTCCGCAGCCGTGGTATGTGTCTCCGCGCCCATTGCCTTTGTCACCGAGACCTGCGCTCCGGGAATCAAAGCCCCTGTCTGATCGGTAATCTTTCCATGCAGGGTTGCAGTCGTTGCCGTAGCAGTGGTCTGCGCTTGCGACAATGCCAGCGCAGCCAAACCCATGATCAGGGCAACAATCAAATGAATCATCCAATGAAGTTTTGAAAACACTTCTCCCTCGCTTCTGCTCACTCAACTATGCTGTGTGCCTATTGATCTGCAGCGTCCGCCGCTCCGCCAGATCCCATGCTCCAGTTTGAGAGCAGGCTCTGGCTCGCCTCTGGTGCTTCCAGCAGCGGCTCAACTCCAGACAAAAGTGTGATTGCCGTGACTTCCGCGGTGCCCTGCGTTGAGACCAGCATCACGGCGTCGCCCTTCTTCAAGTCGCTGAATTGAATCACGGGGGTTCGGTTCAGCATCTGCTGCATACTTCCGCTCTGCGTCTGCCCGGCTCCAGCCCACTGCCGGCCGCCGGCCTGCCCGTACTGTTGTCCGCCCGGTCCAGCGGCCCCGCCCGCAGGTGCGCTGCCTGCTATTTCCTGTGCCCGGCCGGCTGCTCCTGCGCTGGGCGTCACGCCCTTTAGCCGCACGGCCAACAGCTTTGCCATCATCTCCGGTAGCGCATGCATCTGCGCATCGGGCGTAATGTGCACAGTCACAGGCTTCTTGGTCAGCAGATCCTTCACCACGATCGTAGAGGCCGCCGAATCGAGCGAGACGATCATCCCCGAAATATTGCGAAAGCTCCCCGACACCACCTCTTCGGCAGCCATCTCCGTGCCCGCCGTATTCTTCTCGCCGCGCGCCCGCAGTTGGTCGCCGGGGTGTACCGCATCAATCGGCGCCGGCTGCGCAAGGTCAAACCGCACCGACCCGGGCGCGTACCGCTTCAGGACCGTTTTATTGCTCACATGG